>NZ_LWFZ01000256.1:0-1389 GCF_001635225.1 Oleiphilus sp. HI0086 | reverse complement strand
CATTGGCAGGTATTGACCAGCTTCTTTGGCAGTATGTTTAGTGTCGGCGGAATTGTTTTTGCCGTGTTTGCTTGTATTGCTTATTCGCTTAAAGATTTAAGCTTTGCACCACTTCTGAGTGTCTTGTCTGGTCTTTATTGGCTTGCTGGTTGAGTCAATAGGTCTTGTTGCTCATGCTCGTTACCTGAATACTGAACAGGGAGAGGGCGCAGCAGCGCACTACATTCAGTGGACGACGTTTGGCAATACTTACTTGGCGAGAAACGTCAGCTTAGTGCTTGGCTTGCTTATCTCTGCAGTCTTCTTTATCTGGGCGCCTACCGGTATTTCAGCTGCACTGATTGGTATCGCTGCGGGGCTTGGCATGATCATTATGTTGTTAGTTGGTCGTGCACTCTTCTATATATTGGTTGTACCTACAACCATGCCAGGGGCTTTCTTCTGGAAGAACAAAGGGTTTGAAGAACATGCCAGAGACATTGGTTTGGCAGAAATGCCTCAGGTGGGTGTTGTACCTGACCTACACTAATCGCAGGTGACTAAAGAGAAGGCTGCTTTCGAAAGAAAGTGGCCTTATTGCCAATAGAATTTAGTGCGTGCTTAGTCATCAATGAGTAAAAGAGGCAGGATAAACGAAGAAGCTAAAGTGAATCAGGTTAATGCTAAAGTGAAGCAGGATAGCAAGTAGCAGAGAATTGCTTCGCTGGTAACTCCATGCGTAGAGTAAACCCGCGGCAAAGATTAGGCTGAGCCTCTCTATCGCCCCGGGCCCTGTATGGAAGTGAGCAAGAGTGAACAGAAGGGATGAGCCAATAATGGCGGCGCTGGCTGTAGACGATTTTAGGAATATAAAGCGCTGAATGATTAGCCTGAAGAACGCTTCTTCAGCGATGCAGGTCACAAACAGATTAATAAAAATAAAGGCGAAAGTCAGCTGGCCGAATTTAAAATCTGTATTGACGCCCAAAATGTAGCCGATCAGAAAAATCCCAAACATAGCGAAGCCGACCTTGGCGAATAGCTCGGGCTTTATGTTGGTTTCGTTCTTCAGGTTTGAAGGGCTCCTATTGCTGACCCAGTAGCGAAAGCAAAATAAGATGAATACTGCGCCCAAGGCTTTATCAAGGTGAGCACTTAGGGTGTAAGGAATGCTTGAGTTACCAAGTAAGGCCGGGCCGAAGACCGTGGTTTTAGTAAAGCCGGGAACAAGGTGTAAGGCTAGCATCAAGGGCACAAGGCTTAAAAATATCCAGGCGAAGGTTTTTATTGGTAAATGCTTTGATTGAACCTGACTAATGATCAGCGTGGCGAAAACAAGGAAAGCAGCAGTTCGCCAATCGATAACTTGTGTTTGCCAGCTTGTAATCAGCAAGATTACGAATAAGGGTA
>NZ_LWFZ01000255.1:0-983 GCF_001635225.1 Oleiphilus sp. HI0086 | reverse complement strand
TCCCTATGCTGGAACAAGGAATGGGAGCAATGGCTCAGGGCCCTATCTCGGTGATGCGTCATGAGCACGATGAACATGCTGGTGCAATCTCCCAGCTATCAGAGCTAACGAACCAGCTGACATTACCAGAAGACGCTTGTAATACCTGGACAAGGCTTTATGCCTTAATTTCTGAATTTATCGAAGATTTGCAAAGTCATATCTCGATTGAAAACAATCTACTCTTTGCTCGCGCCTAACAGTTCTGGCACTCACTGATATTGATAGTAAAAGATGAATCATAGAGAACAGCAGCCTATCGTGTACTCATGCTCTGGCTGCTCTAATGTCGCCCAGCTTACCAATCAATTAGCCCTAGAATTGAACCGTGTAGGACAAGCTGAAATGTCTTGTATAGCAGGCGTTGGCGGACAGGTTAAATCATTAGTTAGACAAGCGAAATCAGAGCGACCGATCCTGGCCCTAGATGGCTGTGCTTTGCATTGTGTAAAACAATGCCTTAACAAAGTTCAAGTCACCCCCACACTTCACCTCACACTGACTGACCTAGAACTCAAGAAAGTAAAGCATCAAAACTTCTCAAAGCAAGAATTTGAACACGCTTACACTTATGTTTCGAAAAAGCTTTCGTCGATCCAAAGTAAGCCTCAGACGCACTTTTAGTCTTATCGTATTAAGCCTCACACATTCCGCTTGGCTCTGATACACTAGCTCTTTCAGCCCCTAGCAGCTTCTGCAACAATAAGTACTTGACGCGAAATGACTAACTCCGCCAATTTCAGGCACAAGCGCCCTCTCCTTCTTCGCCCAACTAGCTTGAAGATACTAAGTGTTTTGGCCTTACTGCTCTTTGCCTGGTGCATATATCTCGATGCTCAGGTCAGATATAAGTTTGAAGGCAAGCGGTGGGCGCTTCCAGCTCAAGTATTTGCCCGCACCCTCGAAATTTATAACGATAAGGCGCTAAACGCCAACAATCTGCT
>NZ_LWFZ01000254.1:0-8512 GCF_001635225.1 Oleiphilus sp. HI0086 | reverse complement strand
TCGGGTAAAAAGACCCTAAGTGGCTCTGAGACAATCAGGTAGATATCGTTGGCAAAATAGTAAAGGCCTGCGAAGATCAATATAACGCAAAGCACAGAACGCAGGAGGCGTGTGCGCAATTCTATCAGATGGCTGATTAGAGGCTGGCCTTGGTCGACTACAGTGTCGTTTTCAGTTGCGTTGTCAGAAGTCTTACTCATGTCTTTACTATGCTTAGCTTATTACGGAGGCCATGTTATGACTGCTTAGGCTTGTCGTTTTGCGTATTGCTTTGAAGGTCTTTTGACGAATCAGGCTCTTTTGGTGCCTGAAACAGCTTGTCATACTCATCTCTTGGTAAGGGCTCGAACTCTTCAGCTTCTTTGAGGGCGTCTTTAACGGTATTCTGGATCATTTCGACATCTTCATTAATGTCCAAACTCTCGCCCTGCTTTTTAAGCTCGCTTTTTAGGTCTTCGAGTTCTATCTGGCGATTTATTTCCTGAGTGAACTGGCTGGTCATGCGGCGTGCTTTGCCAAACCAGCGACCCAGAGTTCTAGCGGCAACGGGCAGGCGCTCGGGTCCTAAAACCAATAGGCCGATGATAGCGATTAAGACGAGCTCTAAAAAACCAACGTCAAACATAGTATTCGATAGCTAGTGCCTGATCAGGGTTACTTTTGTTGCTCTTTATCATTGCTTTCGACTTTTTCAGCTTTGCCTTCGATGATGTCGCTGTCTTTCTTTTCTACAGCGGCTTTCTCATCATCTTTTATGGCTTTTTTAAAGCCTTTTACGGCGCCACCCAAGTCTCCGCCCATATTGCGTAGTTTCTTGGTGCCGAAAATAAGTGCTACGATCAATAATATAATCAGTAGCTGCATTGGACTGATACCCATAACCTTCTCCTATTTCTGTTTACGAGATGCTTTTTCTTCAAGGCCTGATAAGTCAAAACGACGCTCAAGTTCTTGAAGGATGTCCTTAGCTTCGAGGTCCAGGTGTGAAAGCATTACCAGGCTGTGAAACCATAAATCAGCGGTTTCATAGACTAAGGCTTTCTTACCTTCGTCATCCTGAGCATCTTTGGCTGCAAGAATTGCTTCGGTGCACTCTTCACCGACCTTTTCCAATATTTTATTTAAGCCTTTGGCGTGTAGGCTGGCAACATAAGAGCTGCTGGCATCGGCTTGTCGACGCTCGGCCAAAACTTCTGTTAACTGTTCTAAAACCGTAGACATGGTAACTAAACTGCCTGTTATTTCGTGATTCGTTTGGTGCGGAATATAAAGTACGCACCGACTATTGCTGGCCCGATTTCAGACCAGGTTAAATTTGTTAACCACTGCTGTGTGTCTGGTTTACTTAGGGCAATGGCTAGCACCAACAAGGTACCACCTATCATATAGTCTTTTGTTTGTTTGCGCTGTAGATTTATGTCATTTTTTAGCTGGATAGTTTGCTGTTCGCGCTTTTGTGTAAAGCTATCTAAGTGCTTAATTTGATTCATGGCATCAAATATCAACTTGGGCACTTCTGGTGACTGTTCAAGCCACTCAGGCAAGTGCTGTTTAACGTTTTTCCAAACACCAGGTGGTGCGATGCGCTGTTTCATCCATTTTTCTAGATAAGGTTGTGCCGTGTTCCAAAGATCCAGGTCTGGATAGAGCTGCCGCCCTAAGCCCTCGATGTTTAGTAGGGTTTTTTGCAACAGTACAAGCTGGGGTTGAACTTCCATATTGAAGCGACGCGCTGTTTGGAACAAGCGCAGCAGAAACTGTCCAAAGGATATGTCTTTTAGCGGGCGTTCGAAAATAGGCTCGCAAACCGTACGGATGGCTGATTCAAACTCGTCTGCACGTGTGTCCTCAGGAACCCAGCCTGATGAAATATGTAACTCGGCAACCATTTTGTAGTCACGCTTGAAGAAGGCGAGCAGATTGCGTGCGAGGTAGTTTTGATCCTCAGGCGTTAGTGTGCCAACGATACCAAAGTCGATGGCAATGTATTGCGGGTTGTGAGGATTCTTTGACGAGACGAATATGTTTCCAGGGTGCATGTCAGCATGAAAGAAGCTATCGCGAAATACTTGAGTAAAGAAGATCTCTACGCCGCGTTCGGCAAGTGCTTTCAGGTTGACCCCGGCGGTTCTCAGCGCGTCAACGTCAGCAACAGGAATACCATACACCCGTTCCATGACCAGAACGTGCTGGTTAGTGTAGTCCCAATGAATTTCCGGGATGTAGATCAGTTCAGAATCTAGAAAGTTTCTACGGATCTGGGAGGCATTTGCTGCTTCCCTTTGCAGGTCGAGCTCATCGTAAATTGTTTTTTCATAATCTCTTACGACCTGTACCGGGTGAAGTCGCTTACCATCCACCCAATAGTTTTCCAGAACCAGAGCAAAGAACAGCATGACGGCAATATCTTGGTCGATGGTTCGCTCAATGCCAGGACGAATGACTTTGACGACTACCTCTTTACCTGAATGTAGCGTGGCGCTATGTACTTGTGCAATGGAAGCGGTAGCTAGTGGTTCATCGTCAAACTCTTGGAATACTTCTCCAACCTTCTTCCCCAAGCCTTTTTCAATTAAAGCCTTGGATATAGCTCCTGAAAACGGCGTGACCTGATCCTGTAGGTTTTTGAGGTGATCCGCAATATCATCAGGTAGCAAGTCGCGTCGGGTAGAGAGTATCTGTCCAAACTTAATGAAGATAGGGCCCAGAGTTTCCAAAGCTAAGCGGATTCGCTCACCGCGAGACATCTTCGGTTTTGGAAAAAAGTGCCAAGGTGCAAGAATTAGAAGTAGTCTGGCGCTTAAGGGGAGCTGAGCAAGCGGAATAAACTCGTCTAGGCGGTAGCGACTAATGACCCACAGAATCACGAATATTCTGCGGAGTTTGGTAAGTAGTAATAACTTCGACACGGAGTTTATTGATCTCTTATTTATGCGTTAATTGGTCGTTTGCTCTTGGCTAACAGTGCTATCTTGATTTGACTTATCACCAAGTCGAGCCTTAATTTTCTTCTCTAAAGCTTCGCTTGCCTGATAGAGCTTGTCGATCGCTGCAAATTGCTTTTTAGCAGCAGCCTTATTTGGAAACAGGCGTAATTCATACTTAATAAACTCTTCCGCATCTCTGATCAAAGATTGAGTCAGGTTTTTGCCAAAACTCAAACTTTGGCGAATAGAGGTGCCGATAATATGTGCGGGAATATCGCCGATAACAGAAGCGAGAATGCCTTCCCAGTCAACACTGACGATGCTAAGGAATGCCTGAATTTGTTGAATTCTGACAGATTCGCCACTTAGTTGAATTTCGTTGGTTTTGAAGAGTAAGCTTTTGTCCTTAGAGCTAGCAAGTTTAATAAAGGACAGTAAGGAACCTTTGATCTGAACGCTGGAATGGTCCTGAGCGGGGAGTATGGCAACTCGATAAACCACTTGGGTGTTATCGTCTGACTCGTTACTTTGGGCTTCGTTTTGCTCTTCAACGCCCACATAGATAACTTTGCTAGGGGAACTGACACTAATGGCTAGCACACAGTCTCTAAGGCGTTTTAAATGTTTCTGAGCCGCAGGGTCCATTGAAAGAGCTGTATTGATTGCACTTTCAATAGTAACTGCAATTTTAGTTAGCCGCTTAGTGTCCATAAGGCTCATCTTAAGGTTTTATACCCGTATGTAGAGCAACAATGCCGCCGCTCATGTTGTGATAACGACAATTGGCAAAGCCTGCGTTTTCCATCATACCTTTTAAGGTTTCCTGGTCAGGGTGCATGCGAATAGACTCTGCCAAGTATTGATAGCTTTCACTATCATTGGTGATCAAACGCCCCATTAAAGGCAGAGCCTTGAAAGAGTACTGGTCGTAAACTTTACTGAGCAGGTCATTCTTTGGCTTGGAAAACTCAAGAACCAATAGTCTGCCGCCTGGTTTTAATACGCGTGCCATTGAGGCTAGTGCCTTGTCTTTATCTGTCACATTTCTAAGGCCAAAGGCGATGCTGACACAATTAAAATAGTTGTCTGGAAAAGGGAGTGTTTCGGCGTTGGCTTGAACAAAATCGATGTTGCTGCCGTAGCCTCTGTCTAGTAAACGGTCACGCCCGACATTCAGCATGGATGAATTAATATCGGCGAGAATAACTTGCCCTTGTTCACCAACGCGTTTGGAGAATTGCATGGTCAGGTCTCCCGTTCCACCTGCAATATCCAAGACCTTATGTCCCGGACGGACACCACTGGATTCGATCGTTAACTTCTTCCATACGCGGTGAATGCCTAAAGACATCAAATCATTCATGATGTCGTATTTGCTGGCAACCGAATGAAAAACATCAGCGACTTTTCCTGCTTTCTCTTCAGCTTTGACATTTTTAAAGCCAAAGTGGGTAGTGTCATCTTGTGATTGCTGGGCCTGTGAATCTTGTGTGTGAGACTCTTGGGTCATGGGCTATACTCATCTATATGTAACGCGGATCTAAAAATTGTGCTCATTCTAACTCTGCTGTGTCAGGAAAACTATCATGACTTGTAGGTAAATGAATGAACTTTGCTAGGCAGTTGTTTTGCATCAAGAGCAATCGAGGTAAACTGTCGGGTTTCGCCCGAATAGAAAGCGCTTCGTTAGCTTAAAGATTTAGGGCGTCTAATTGAGCCGCGTTTTGGAAGAAGTTCAAAGTTAGGGCTAGAGCAGTAAACAGATTAGAGAAAAATATATGTCAGTGATACAGGTTGTTCGAGAGCATCATTTGGCTCACGATGAAATTAAGAAGATTTCCGAAGATATGGTCGTCAGTTTGGCTGAGGAATTTGGTGTTAAATATCATTGGGAAGGTGATACAGTGCGCTTCAAAGGTGCTGGAGCTAAGGGGCGAATGACAGTGCTACCACAACAGGTTGACCTGAAAATGGAGCTGGGTTTCTTACTTATGCCTCTTAAATCCAAAATTGAGAAATCAATTATTCGCCGATTAGATGAGTGTCTTTCCTAAGTAAATTTCCGATGATGTAAAGCGCCGAACTAATAAAAAGAGCTAATTTATGGCCCCGATATCCAAGTGTAACGCAGATACTGAAGCAGTGGCGAATACCATCTCATTTCCTCGTTTTGTTTCTAAGCTACCGGCTTTTATCAAAGGTACGCCCAAGAGAGTCAAGGGAATGTATATCGCGAGCCGAAAACCAGGTGATTACCCTGCCGGGATGGGGGTTTGTCTTGAGCAGTCGGCCTCAAGAAATCCGCAAGGGCTTGCGTTAATTTTCGAAGAGCGGGAATTTACTTACCAGATCTTCAATCAGTGGGTTAACCGACTTGCGCGATCACTTCTGAACTCTGGTTACGGCAAAGGTGATGTCATTGCTGTTTTTATGGAGAATCGCCCAGAGCTATTGGCCTGTGTTGCTGCGATTGCCAAAATAGGGGCCGTGAGTGCGCTCATCAATACCAGTCAGCGCGCCGCGGTGTTACGCCACAGTTTTGAGCTCGTCGATGCTAAAGCAATTATTGTCGGGCGAGAGCTATTTTCAGCGATTTCTGAGGTAGAGAGTAGTCTTCCTGTTTCTAGTAATGCTCGCTTTTTCTTTGATGATGCTGACACTTTGCTTAGTGATGTTGACCCTGATGCTTTGCCTGATGGCTGGACAGATCTTGCGGCGGTGCAGAGGAAAGAAAGCTCAGAGAATCCGGGTAGTACCTTGAGGAGTCGTCCTTCCGAGGCTTTCTGTTATTTTTATACCTCTGGTACGACCGGGCTGCCGAAAGCGGCTATTTTGACTCATGGACGTTTTATGAAAGCCTTTGGTGGTGCGGGACTGGCATGTTTACAGCTGACACCGCGTGACCGAGCTTATGTGACCTTGCCATTTTATCATGGTACAGCCTTGGTAGTTGCATGGGGCAGTGTCTTGGCTGGTGATGCCTGCTTGGTTATGGCGCGACAATTCTCTGCTAGTAGATTTTGGTCTGAGGTAAGACGAACGCAAGCAACTGCTATTTGTTATGTTGGTGAGTTGTGTCGCTATTTGATGTCTCAGCCAGAAAGTGCTGATGATAAAAATCATCAGGTAAGAATGATTTTTGGTAACGGTTTGCGAGCAAACCTGTGGGCGGGTTTTAAACAGCGCTTTGGTGTCGATAAGGTGATGGAGTTTTATGGCTCTAGTGAGGGGAATGTAGGTTTTCTCAATATATTCAATCATGATTTTACCGTTGGCTTCACGACAATCCCTTACGCCATTGTCGAGTATGATTTAGAAGAAGATTGTCCAGTCAGGCATCACGATGGCTTCCTGCGACGGGTCAAAAAAGGACAGGCGGGATTACTATTGGGTGAAATTACCGATAAAACCCCTTTTGATGGTTATACCGACCCAGAGAAAACCGAACGCACCATCTTGAGAAATGTCTTCAAACAGGGGGATGCTTGGTTTAATACCGGTGACTTGATGCGAGATCAAGGCTTCAATCATGCCCAATTTGTTGATCGCCTGGGTGATACTTTTCGTTGGAAGGGTGAGAACGTTTCGACAACTGAGGTCGAGAATGTATTGGCTCAGATGACTGCTGTAGCTGATGCTGTGGTTTATGGTGTCGAGATACCCGAGACAAACGGTAGAGCGGGAATGGCATCTATTACGCTTGAGAAAGGTGCTCATTTTGACTCTTCAGAGGTCTACCAACATTTAAGTGAGAATCTGCCCGCATATGCCCGGCCGATTTTTATTCGATTGTCTTCATCGATGGAGACAACGGGAACCTTCAAATACAAGAAAACTGACTTGAAGAAAATTGCTTATGATTTGGAGCAGATAACAGACCCGGTATGGGTCTGTCTTCCAGGCGACACAGCTTATCAGCCCTTTAATGCTGAATTACAAGCGGCTGTTGAGGCGGGAAAGTATCGCTTCTAGCCTGTTTGATTCAAGCTTAGCTGCGATTCTTAAAAGGTAAGGGCTTCGCGCCTTTGGTGCCTTGGCTGACTGCTGCTCTCTGGTTGTAACGACCGATCAGCTTGCGTTGTAATTTTGTTTCCCAATTTAAAGCCTGTTTGATGGTGCTAAGCCAGGTTTTGTTGAAAAGCAGCTTGTTGCTGGCAACGGCATCTGGCGAGCGCTGTTTGATCTCTTCAGCGAATTCGACTGCCTTGGTCATCGGGTCATCATAGATATGGGTAATCAAGTTATATGATTTAGCCTCTTCAGCATTGAAAACTCGGCCCGTCATCGCAAGCTCTTTGACGATATCAATCGGTGCCAGCTCTCTCAGCGTTAGTGTGCCGCCCATGTCGGGAATCAGACCCCAGCGTGCTTCCATGATAGAGAATTCGCAATCGGGTGTGCTGTATCTAAAGTCGGCACCCAATGCGATTTGAAAGCCGCCTCCCCAGCATTTTCCGTGTGTCACTGCAATGACAGGAACGGGAGCATCGCGCCACAGGTAGCTGACATCCTGGGCCAGGTTTGAGGCCTTGGTGCCGGGTTTAACCAAAAGTTTGAGCGCGGCTACCGGACTTTTCAAAACGCTTTTTATGTCTAGTCCAGAGCAGAAAGCATCACCGTCACCAGATAGAATGACCGCTCTGATAGACTTGTTCTTTTTAAGTTCTTTAGCCACTTTTGCAATGGCCTCAAACATAGCTATATCGAGTGCGTTGAGCTTACTTGCACGAACTAAGGTTACATAGGCAATTTGATCTTTAATCTCCAGCCTTACTCGTTCAAGAATGATGCGGTCGGTCATGTGTATTTCCTTTGTGCTTATATGCTCAGGTCAAAATTGAAGGGGTGATTATTGCCTTGATAAATCTCATCGAGATAGACGGTTTCTCTTTCGCTTAAGGTATTCATCAGCGTGCGTACATCCTTCATGCTATGAAAGGCTTCAAAGCCGGTCATTAAGAATTGATGAAGTGCTTGTAGTCCAGCCATTTCTGCGGCACCTTCGGTCATGCGTAAGGTAAATAAGATGACGGAGCTACGCGCATACTTGTCGAGTTTTTGTCCCAGCTGTGAAGTCAGTTGTATCTGGTATAGTCGCTGGCCATGATTGTCGCTAGCGCGATAAGCTTCACAATAGATCTTCTCGTTTAGCTCATTGCTGTTGTGTTCAATAAATATGATTTCAGCAAGCCGCTGATCTAGCTGCTGAGTAAGTAAGTTTAGTTCTACCAGAAGACTCACTGTTTCAAGAATTTTTTTTGGTAAAAGCTTGATCATTTTAGGAAATATTCGCTCAAGATCCCGATCGCGGTCGCTGAAATCCTCGGTTGAATATAAATCCGTAAACAGGAAGGATAAGCCGTCTTGATAGTCGCTTGATTGATAAAAATCGCGATGACTGAACTTTAAGCGCTCACTTTGCCAGTGAGCGAGTTTTGCCAAGTGGTGGTCGATATTGTCGAGCTTTGATTGCTGTTGGAAGTCGTGATAATTGAGCATTGCCTCTCTTAGCCTTTTGGCCGCAGGGCTAGAAGCATGGGTGTGAAGAAGCTTGTCACGGCTCATAGTGATCGCGGATCCCTGAT
>NZ_LWFZ01000253.1:0-609 GCF_001635225.1 Oleiphilus sp. HI0086 | reverse complement strand
CAGCCTGGCTATTTGGTTTAAGAGTCTTAGGTAGCTACCATCGCCGTGTGAGATGGTCAGCTGCTCGAACAACCGCGAGGCTCTGAAGTATCGTACTTGATAACCGTGCAGACAGGCATGATGTCCTAATGCACAAGCAAGATAGGTTTTTCCGCAGCCTGTTGGTCCCGTCATTACCAGATTTTGCCCTTTGCTTATCCAGGTATTGCTTTGCAAGCCCGCGACTGTACTTTGCTTTAAGCCACGTGGGTGGCTGTAGTCGATATCTTCCATTCTAGCGGTGACCTTGAAGCGAGCAGCCTTGAGCAATCGTTGTAAGCGTTTGTCGTGCCGGTAAGTCACTTCTTGTTGTACTGCTAGGTTAATTCGTTCGGCGAAGCTAAGCTCTTCATAGGTATTGGGTTGATTAAACTGCATCTCTAGTGCTTCGGCTAAACCGGTTAACTTGAGCTGTCGAAGTTGCTGTAAGCTTTGTGTTTCTAACATGTTTTTTCCTATTGGTTTTGGGGTGGGTTTTTAGTGGTAGTAATCAGCGCCGCGCACGTTACGATGAGTCTCTGTTTGAGGTGATGGCGAAGTCTGAGGTGATAATGGAAGTGGCAGTTGATC
>NZ_LWFZ01000252.1:0-819 GCF_001635225.1 Oleiphilus sp. HI0086 | reverse complement strand
GGTGAAGATTGTATTCACCTCATGATCGATCGGGTTGTTTCCGATCAGTGTAATAACAGGGCCGCTCGCATCAGCAACATTAACTGTTCGTGTGACGGGGATTGCATCGTTGCCAGCCGCATCACTTACGTTATACACAAGTGTATAGCTGCCAATTGTACCGGTATCAACAGCGCCACTCTGAATAATGCTTGCTGAAATATCGCCATCAATATTGTCCGACGCACTCGCACCCGCATCATTGTAGACACTACCTAGAGCGATATTAATGCTGCTGTCACCATTAAGTGTAATGACAGGGGCGGTAAAGTCGTTCACATTTACCGTGCGCGTTTGCTGTACGGCAGGGTTACCGTTGGAGTCACTGACATCATAGGTAATGACATAAGTACCAGCAACGCTAGAGTCGACCATTGTGCCGCCAACTATAATGCCTGCAGATAGGTCTCCGTCAAGTGCGTCATTCGCAGTCGCACCAGCATCGGTATAAGGGGTATTTAGCTCATGGTTAAGTGGGCTGCTACCTAGTAGAGTGATGCTAGGTGCGCCAGTATCTTGAACGTTAATTGTTCGGGTAACGGTAGTAGCAGAGTTGCCTGAGGAATCGTTCACGTTGTAGCTCAGTACATAACTGCCGATTACGGTTGCATTGACTGTACCGCTGACACCGATGTTTGCAGAAATATCGCCGTCAGTATTATCTGTGGCTGTGGCACCAGGGTCAGTGTAAATTGTATTCACTTCATGATTAATTGGGTTATTGCCAACTAAGGTGATTACCGGTGGTGTTACATCATCTACCGTCACAAACCTTACCAT
>NZ_LWFZ01000251.1:0-451 GCF_001635225.1 Oleiphilus sp. HI0086 | reverse complement strand
TAGTGTTATCCACTGTGTTGAATTGAAGCCTGGTAAAGGCGCTCAAATCGCTCGTAGTGCAGGTACTTCTGCGCAGCTAGTAGCAAGAGAAGGTGCTTATGCAACTCTTCGTTTGCGTTCTGGTGAAATGCGTAAGGTTCTTGTTGAATGTCGAGCTACTTTGGGTGAGGTTTCAAACAGTGAGCACAGCCTACGGCAATTAGGTAAAGCGGGTGCATCACGTTGGCGCGGTATTCGACCAACGGTGCGTGGTGTTGTTATGAACCCAGTTGACCACCCACATGGTGGTGGTGAAGGGCGAACCTCTGGTGGTCGTCACCCTGTTACTCCTTGGGGTGTACCTACTAAAGGCTATAAAACTCGCAAGAACAAACGCACTGACAAGATGATAGTACGTCGTCGGTCGGCTAAGTAATTAACTAAGAGGGTTACGCTGTGCCACGTTCTTTGA
>NZ_LWFZ01000250.1:0-1027 GCF_001635225.1 Oleiphilus sp. HI0086 | reverse complement strand
ACTTAATCAAAGCTCAAGCAAGCAAGTGATGAGACAATGTATAGGACCTGCTCATGCTTGGCATGAAGAACAAGCCAAGGCCCCTCGCACTGTCGGTCACTACCTTCATCATCAAGCTCAACAATTTGCCGAAAGTGATGCCGTCATATTTGAGCAGGAAGTCTTAAGCTATCGTCAGCTTGATGAACTTAGCTCACAGTGGGCTCAGCTCCTATTAGAGGAACATGTATCCGTTGGGGATCGCGTAGGCTTGTGCCTGGACCGCTCTCAGCATATGCTCGCGGCCCTAATTGGCATATTGAAAGTCGGCGCCAGCTATGTCCCGCTTGACCCTGACTTCCCCGATGATCGTTTGGCGTACATGATTGAAGACTCGGGCTTACAACACCTAGTCACTCAAGAAACGCATATCAAGCGCCTGCCTTCTGTTGCACACATACTCAATACCGATCTGATTTCTGAACGTCTATCACAGCAGAACACAGCTTGCCCAGATGTAACAATCCCTGAGGATACAGCTGCGTATATCATCTATACCTCCGGTTCTACCGGAAAGCCTAAAGGCGTTGTGGTACCCCATGCTTCCGTCATGAACTTCTTACACAGCATGGCCGAAAAGCCAGGGCTCCAGGCTGATGATACCCTGATGGCAGTAACAACTTTGTCTTTTGATATTGCCGTACTTGAACTCTACTTGCCACTCTGGGTCGGCGCCAAAATCATTATTGCCAAGAAACAGGATAGTAGTGATGGTCGACGTTTATTAAGCTTGCTGATAAAGCATCAGGCAAACTTCATGCAAGCAACACCCGCCACCTGGCGATTGCTGATCAGTAGTGGCTGGCAGGGTGAGCCTAGATTAAAAGCACTGTGCGGTGGCGAAGCATTGCCATTGGATTTAGCTGAAGAGCTACTTCAACGCTGTAGTGAGCTTTGGAACATGTATGGCCCAACTGAAACCACCGTTTGGTCTAGCTGTGCCCAGATTACACAAACCCAAACACCGCCTGGATTGGGCTTACCTATC
>NZ_LWFZ01000249.1:0-569 GCF_001635225.1 Oleiphilus sp. HI0086 | reverse complement strand
ATGGACTTAATATTTGCCAGTCGTCGGGCATTGATATGCTGAGCCCGTAAGCAAGCGGCTTCTAATCTTTCTGGTGTGTATTGTTTTGCCAGATTCAGTAAACCCAAGCAGACTCGATAAGCTTGTTCGGGTACCTTCTTTTGTTCGAGTAGGTTTAGTACGATGGATTGCGTTGCAGGCCCGATTCGAGCGCCCCAAGAGATCAGTCTCTCCGGCGTCCAGGCTTGGTGCTTTCGATGGGGCTCAGGCATGTGGTGAGCATTGGTGGTAAAACCCCCTTGGCGCAAGCTCCTAGCATGTCGTGCAACCTGTTTTCCTTTGAAGAAAATAGCAACGCTATCTTGGCTTGCTTGGGCTTCTACTTGAGACTTCACCAGATGATGAGGTACTGAGTAATAATGCTTGTCGAACTCTATGTGGTAGTCGATATTAACGCGTGCAAGTTTGAACTCGACATACTCATAATGCTTCGCGGGAAGCGATTTAAGCGCTGGCTTATCCAAGGCTTCAAATTGACTTAAGCGGGAACCCGGTAGTTTCTTAAAGGCACGGCGGTTAAGGTCATCTAG
>NZ_LWFZ01000248.1:0-1804 GCF_001635225.1 Oleiphilus sp. HI0086 | reverse complement strand
AAATCGTTCATGCAACGATTCCCCCCTGTGTCAGGATAGTTGTCGCCTCTGTTAATTTTTAATAATTGAATAGGAGGCGGTAAGAGAATATGAGTGAAGCATTATTCAAAAGAGTTTAAAGAAGCCATTGTTAAGAAGTGGCTTGAAAGTGGGTTATCATTAAGAACGTTTTCAGCCCAGGAAAACATAAACCTATCCACCTTGTATTCCTGGCGAGATAAATTTCAATTACCAGGTTCAAGTGTGACAAAAAGTAGTAGTCCAGATAACTGGTCTCCAGAAGCAAAGTTTTCAATTGTTCTGGAAACCGCCATGATGTCGGAGATAGAGCTAAGTGAGTATTGCCGAGAAAAAGGGCTGTACCCTGATCAGGTGAAGCAATGGAAACAATCTTGTATTAACAACAATATGACTGAGGCTCAGCGTAAGAAACAGGAAGCTGCAGAGCGCAAAGCAGATAAGAAGCGTATTAAGCAGTTAGAGAAGGAGCTAAAACGCAAAGATGCAGCACTTGCTGAAACTGCTGCATTATTGGTGCTCAGAAAAAAGCTCAATGCCTACTGGGGGGAAGACGAGGACAGCTAACCATGCTTCCAGATAGGCAATATTATGTGGAGCTGATTGATGAAGCCGTTAGTGCTGGAGCCAGAAGAGTGAAAGCCTGTGAGCTAATAGGCTTATCGCTTCGGACCTTACAACGCTGGATTGAAGATGGTGGCGTTACACAGGACAAAAGACAGTCAGCTATTAGACCTGAGCCAAAGAATAAGTTGTCAGAAACCGAGCGACAGAGCATTATCAATATCTGTAACGAGCCCGAATATGCGGACCTTCCACCCAGCCAAATCGTACCAAGGCTAGCGGATAAAGGGCAATATATTGCTTCTGAGTCCAGCTTTTATCGTGTGCTCAAAGCACATAATCAACTGGCTCACAGGGGGCGAGACAAGCCCAAAAATGGTACGAAGAAACCGAAGGGATATACGGCCACTGGGCCAAATGAAGTCTGGAGTTGGGATATTACGTACTGCCCTGCAACTGTGATAGGGCGGTATTATTACCTGTATATGATAGAAGATATCTTCAGTCGCAAAATTGTTGGCTGGGAAGTGCATGAGTCCGAGCAAGGAGAACATGCAGCAGCATTGCTTGAGCGCAGTGTTTGGTCAGAAAAGTGCGTCAGAAAATCCCTGGTGTTGCACTCGGATAATGGTAGCCCAATGAAGAGCTTAACAATGCAAGCAAAAATGCAGGATTTGGGTGTCGCCAGCTCTCGAAGTCGGCCTGGTGTAAGTAATTGCGTATTCCGCTAAAACTGATCAGCCGTTGCGCTGAACGTGATCACTTGTTTCCCATCCATGCATCGTGAGTTGTCTTTTTACTTCAAGTGATCATCTTCAGTCAACGAAGTTAGTACTTTTCTCATCGATTCTCCTTTTAAGTTAAGTTTGTGAGCGTTATGCAGTAGCCGGTCTAATATGGCGTCAGCCAAGGTCGGATCGTCGATAAATTTATGCCACTTCGTCATCGGTAATTGGCTAGTCACTATGGTCGATTTACTGTTGTGGCGATCTTCCATAATTTCGAGTAGATCATTTTTTTGAGGCTGTGTTAAAGCCTCCAAGCCCCAGTCATCGATAATTAGAACATCAGCCTTGGCTATTTGGTTTAAGAGTCTTAGGTAGCTACCATCGCCGTGTGAGATGGTCAGCTGCTCGAACAACCGCGAGGCTCTGAAGTATCGTACTTGATAACCGTGCAGACAGGCATGATGTCCTAATGCACAAGCAAGATAGGTTTTTCC
>NZ_LWFZ01000247.1:0-1580 GCF_001635225.1 Oleiphilus sp. HI0086 | reverse complement strand
AAATACTTGCAGACTACCAGCTGAAAGTTGGACAACTGACAACTAACTCCGGTGTTTGGCCGAAAACTAAGCTGCTTGCAGACTTTGAACAGTTTTGTGACCGCTCCCGTACAGAAACAAGGGAGCTAATAGAAGGCGCTAAAAAACTTCAGGAACAAAGGAACAAAGGAATAACACCAACACAATACGTCTGCTGATTACTCATTCAGCCCAACTAGAGCAGAAAGTCAAAGCAGCTGCATACAAGTTGGAGGCAACTACACACGATCTTTTAGGTGTAGGGCAAGTAATACGAATGATTATTATGTGTCACCGACCCCTTTTATTATTCTTATATTCCCTCCGTCCCCTTTTGCTTAGTATTACATGACACGGCACTCCGGCCATATACATTCTTGGCTTCCTTGGCATTTCAGCTTCCTCTATCTTCCTTGATAGTTAGCCGTGATTATCGACCTAAGCCAAGGTCTTTTCAAGCTGAGTAATGCGAATGATTATTATGTGTCACCGACCCCTTTTGTTTCATGCAGTTAATAAGAAAAACCAACAAGTATTTATCGAATATGCCCACCCCTTACATACAGAAAAGTTAATGGCTCTTTTTATCGAAGAGCTCAACTCATTATGCAAGCAAACTCTCAACCTTAAGGACGGAATCAAAGCCTACGCGAAGATTCACATGGGCTTTGTACATATCCACCCCTTCTGGGACGGAAACGGACGCCTTGCGCGATTAATTGCAAACATTCCTCTGCTAAAGTCAGGCCTTCCCCCCATCGTTATTTCGCAGGACGAAAGACAGCAGTACATAAAAATACTTGCAGACTACCAGCTGAAAGTTGGACAACTGACACCTGACTCCGGTGTTTGGCCGAAAACTAAGCTGCTTACTGACTTTGAACAGTTTTGTGACCGCTCCCATAAAGAAACAAGAGAGCTAATAGAAGGCGCTAAAAAACTTCAGGAACAAAGGAACAAAGGAATAACACCAACACAATACGTCTGCTGATTACTCATTCAGCCCAACTAGAGCAGAAAGTCAAAGCAGCTGCATACAAGTTGGAGGCAACTACACACGATCTTTTAGGTGTAGGGCAAGTAATACGAATGATTATTATGTGTCACCGACCCCTTTTATTATTCTTATATTCCCTCCGTCCCCTTTTGCTTAGTATTACATGACACGGCACTCCGGCCATATACATTCTTGGCTTCCTTGGCATTTCAGCTTCCTCTATCTTCCTTGATAGTTAGCCGTGATTATCGACCTAAGCCAAGGTCTTTTCAAGCTGAGTAATGCGAATGATTATTATGTGTCACCGACCCCTTTTATTTGTTTTCTGAGAGTGTTGCCTATTTTAAGCAGGCCGCCAAAACCAATCACATGCAGTATCAAAAAATGATACGCGAGTTACTTGACGAGTATGTGGCACATCAAAAAAATGCTAACAAGTAGCACCACGTTAAACAACTCTCGATAGCGAACGAGACGACTCTCCCATAATGTAACGCATCACCGACATGTCTTATTGATGTATTGCACGTAGCGCCGCCCAAGTGACTGCATCACTTTAGAGACA
>NZ_LWFZ01000246.1:0-618 GCF_001635225.1 Oleiphilus sp. HI0086 | reverse complement strand
CTAGTAATCGTGGATCAGAATGCCACGGTGAATACGTTCCCGGGCCTTGTACACACCGCCCGTCACACCATGGGAGTGGATTGCACCAGAAGTAGTTAGTCTAACCTTCGGGGGGACGATTACCACGGTGTGGTTCATGACTGGGGTGAAGTCGTAACAAGGTAGCCCTAGGGGAACCTGGGGCTGGATCACCTCCTTAAACGAATCGTGATCGTTTCGGTCAGAGTTCACACGAATTGCTTGGTTATAGAATTAAAGAGAGCGTAAGGGCAATAGGCCCTATAGCATCTTACTGAGAGGTAATTTGCGCAGAAGGCCTGTAGCTCAGGTGGTTAGAGCGCACCCCTGATAAGGGTGAGGTCGGCAGTTCAAGTCTGCCCAGGCCTACCAGATTTCAGTTACTCATCGTTAAATGATTACTCGCATAGCAGGCTATGCTTCGCAGTCATTTGCCTAGATTAACTAAAATCTACGATTTTTTGAGTCTGACTTTAATGAACGTTAAAGCAGAGGATAAAATGCTCTGGGATTGGGGCTATAGCTCAGCTGGGAGAGCGCCTGCCTTGCACGCAGGAGGTCTGCGGTTCGATCCCGCATAGCTCCACCAATTTCCAAAAT
>NZ_LWFZ01000245.1:0-1142 GCF_001635225.1 Oleiphilus sp. HI0086 | reverse complement strand
CATACGCTTATCAATCTGCCAGCCAACGATTCGGCGTGAAAATAAATCCATGACGATCGCGAGATACATCCAGCCTTCGCCTGTTTTCAGATAAGTCACATCGCCAGCCAAGATTTGATTTGGCCCAACCGGATTAAAGTTCTGGTTCAGCAAGTTATCTGCAACAGCATCACTGTGTTTACGCTTAGTTGTTGCCTTGTATGCAATGCGTTGCGTAACGACCAATCCAAGCTTAGCCATTAATTTTTGAGCGCTGTATTCAGTAATATCAAAGCCCTCTCTGCACAATCGTTTCCGCAGTTCTCTATAACCCAAACTACTTCGGCTTTTCTCGAAGATAGTTTTAGCTCTGCTATACAAATGTAACTGCTTTGGCGTAATAGATTTAGTTGGCCGTTTGAGCCAAGCATAATAAGCTGAGCGGCTAACACCCATTGCTTTGCAAAGTTTGATAACAGGATATGCTGAGGAAAGTTGTTGAATGGTTTGAAACCTTACTTGGTTTCCTTCAGCAGGAGGGCGCTGGCCTTTTTTAAAATCTCCTTTTCCATCTTCAGCTCTTTATTTTCCTTTCGGAGCCGAAGCAATTCAGCACGCTCATCTGTATTTAAGCCAGTACCAGATTGTTCCGCATCAAACTTGGCTTTCCAGTTGTAGAGCAACTTATCTGTAATACCCAATGAAGCAGCCGCTTTAGGAACGCTATAGCCTTGCTCGGTGACCAGGGCAACCGCTTCTTGTTTAAACTCTGTTGTATAACTTCTGTTCTTTCGTTTTGTCATTTAACACCTCAATAATTGGATTATATTCCTTATTGAAGTGTCCTGTTTGATTAAAGCAGATCACTATCAAAGATAGATTAGGATCTACACACTGTCCAGAAGAGACCAGTTAGATAGCACCCTTCTCACACTCATGGCATACGAACACAAAGATGGGGTCTACTCTATCGGGATTAGAACTTCATTTCGTCTAAAAAAAGGAATTGACGAAGGTGGATCATAACCGGCAATAATAGGCTGCCCAATGGCT
This sequence comes from Oleiphilus sp. HI0086, assembly GCF_001635225.1. Lineage (NCBI taxonomy): Bacteria > Pseudomonadati > Pseudomonadota > Gammaproteobacteria > Oceanospirillales > Oleiphilaceae > Oleiphilus > Oleiphilus sp. HI0086. The sequence goes on along the minus strand of NZ_LWFZ01000245.1, from coordinate 110 downwards.
TTGATATCCTGCTCATTCAACCAAGCCAATAGTTCGCTTTTCTTGCTTTCTATTGTGTCCTCGTCCAGCCAACCACTGAAGCGAATCGCTGCAACGGTGTAATCATTGAC
>NZ_LWFZ01000244.1:0-1476 GCF_001635225.1 Oleiphilus sp. HI0086 | reverse complement strand
TTTTTGACTTATTCAGAAGCGCCAAAAGCGGTTGCAGAAGTGATTATTAATAAATCGTAGTCTTAATTAAACTAAAGTCGGTAGCATAGAAAAAGGGGTGTAACCGTGGCTAAAGAAAAATTTGAACGTAATAAACCGCACGTTAACGTAGGTACTATTGGTCACGTTGACCATGGTAAAACAACTTTGACAGCAGCGCTAACGCGTGTATGTGCAGAAGTATTCGGTGGTGAGAAGGTTGATTTCGCAAACATCGATAATGCACCAGAGGAAAGAGAGCGTGGTATCACTATCGCGACGTCTCACGTTGAGTATGATTCAACTGATCGTCACTACGCTCACGTTGACTGCCCAGGGCACGCCGATTATGTTAAAAACATGATCACAGGTGCTGCTCAGATGGATGGTGCTATCTTGGTTTGTGGTGCGACTGATGGTCCTATGCCTCAGACTCGTGAGCACATCCTTTTGTCTCGTCAGGTAGGTGTACCTTACATTGTAGTATTCTTGAACAAGGCTGACTTGTTGGCTGAAGACTGTGGTGGTGCAGGTTCAGAAGAATACAACGAGATGCTTGAATTGGTTGAAATGGAAATTCGTGAGTTGCTAGACACTTATGAGTTCCCAGGTGATGATACGCCAATTATCGCAGGTTCTGCTTTGATGGCATTGAACGGCGAAGATGATAACGAGCTAGGTACAACTGCTGTTAAGAAGTTGGTTGAGTCGCTAGATTCTTATATTCCAGAGCCAGAGCGTGCTGTAGATCAGCCATTCCTAATGCCTGTTGAGGACGTGTTCTCAATCTCAGGTCGTGGTACGGTTGTAACGGGTCGTGTTGAGCGTGGTATCATCAAAGTTGGTGAAGAAATCGAGATTGTTGGTATCAAGGAAACTCAAACCACTACTTGTACTGGTGTTGAGATGTTCCGTAAGCTTCTAGACGAAGGTCGTGCGGGTGAGAACGTTGGTGTTCTTCTGCGTGGTACTAAGCGTGACGAAGTTGAGCGTGGTCAGGTTCTATGTGTGCCTGGTTCTGTTAAGCCTCACACTAAGTTTGAAGCTGAAGTATATATCTTGGGTAAAGATGAAGGTGGTCGTCATACGCCATTCTTCCAAGGTTACCGTCCACAGTTCTACTTCCGTACGACTGATGTGACAGGTGCTTGTGAGTTGCCTGAAGGTGTTGAAATGGTAATGCCTGGTGATAACGTACAGTTAACAGCTACTTTGATCGCGCCAATCGCGATGGAAGAAGGTCTACGCTTCGCGATTCGTGAAGGTGGTCGTACTGTAGGTGCGGGTGTTGTAGCTAAGATTGTTGAATAATCTGACGCCTATATCCTAAAAAAAGAGCTGCCTTCGGGCGGCTCTTTTTTTTGTGCTAAAAGAAATCGTATTTATGTCGGGATGTCGGTTGACACGGTTGGTTGCAATACGTACAATGCGGCTCCTTTTTTATACAGCAGTCACGCG
>NZ_LWFZ01000243.1:0-1845 GCF_001635225.1 Oleiphilus sp. HI0086 | reverse complement strand
ATCTTGATTGGTGTTTCGCTTATTACGAACAGCGTAAGCGATAACGCCCATGCCAAAAATGATAAAAATCCAAGGTCCATACCAGAGCATTAAGGTTTCACTACTAACTTTTGGCTTATAGGTGACGAAATCTCCAAAGCGATCAATCATAAATTGAACAACTTCTTCAGGACTACTCCCTTCTTCAAGTAAACGGTGAACCTCTTTGCGCATGTCGGCAGCAATTGGGGCGTTAGAGTCAGCGATATCTTGATTTTGACATTTTGGGCAACGGAGCTCCTTAGTCAACTCAAGGTAATTCATGCGCCTTTCTTCATCAGAAAACTGATAAACGTCTATATTTGCGCTAATAGGAAGCGAAAAGAAAGTTGTAAGGGAAAACAGCAAAATTAATCTGCTTGTGAGCTCGTTCATAGCACCACCTTTCCTTCGAGTTTGTCGATCAAAGGCTTAAGCGTCGAGTGCCAGACTTTGTCATCAACGACACCAACATGGCGATGCCTGACATATCCGTGCTGATCGATAATGTATGTCTCTGGAGCACCGTAAACACCTAGATCAAATCCAAGCTTTCCCTCAGGGTCGTAAATGTTGAATGTATAAGGGTTGCCTAGTTTTGCAAGCCAAACCTGAGCAGCATCACGCTCATCCTTGTAATTTAATCCAGCGATTTTGACGCCCTGCTCTGACAGAGTGTTTAGATAGGGGTGCTCAACTCGACACGATGGGCACCAGGTTGCCCAGACATTTAAGAGCATTACCTCACCGCTGAATACTGAGTTATTGAGCTGCTTATTTTGGTCTGACAAAGAACTCAGCTGAAACTTCGGTACTGGGTCGTTTAGCCGTGCCGTTTCTAGTTTGGTAGGATCCTTACCGATAGCGGTATATAGTATGAGCCCAAGAGCAATAGTAAGAACGAGAGGTGTGAAAAGGACGATTCTTTTGTTCATACCAGGCCTCCATTTTTATTGTCTACGAGTTTTGACTTTAAGCGATAACGACGATCACTTATCGCAAACAATCCACCTAGCGCCATAAAAATAGTGCCAAGCCAAATCCATCTAACGAAGGGTTTTATTTGAATACGAACTGCCCAGGCACCGTCAGTGAGTGGCTCGCCTAAAGCAATATAGAGATCACGGAATAGCCCGGCATCAATGCCTGCTTCCGTCATAGGGCTGTTCTTAGAGAAGTAAACTCGCTTCTCGGGGTGTAATGTGGCGACTTCGTTCCCTGATGCAACCGAGGTAACACGTACCGTGGCACGATCAGCCTGATAGTTAGCGCCAGTATAGGGATCTAAGCTTTCAAATACGAAGTTGTAACCAGACACACTCACTTGCTCGCCAGGCGCCATACGAATATCTCTTTCTTCAGATTCAACCGACACTAGCGTTACGCCTAGAATACTAAAGGCAAACCCCAAGTGGCCAAGCGTCATTCCAACATAGGAACGGCTGAGTCGTCTCAGGCCGCGAATGCGTCCGGCTTTGTTCTCTGATTTCTGATATACGTCTTTTAAGGTAAAGCCGGTAATCCAAAGCGCTAGAAATGACCCAAAAAACGCACCGACATGAAATTCTTCAAAAAGAATAAATGGCAAGGCGAAAGCGATCAATACCGCCGACAAGGCAACCCAGCGTAGTTGCTTAATCAAAAGTGAAAGCTCAGTGTTTTTCCAACGCCCGACAACACCAAAACCCATCACGATCGCTAAAATGGACATCAGCGGTGCAAAAACGGCGTTAAAGTAAGGAGGCCCAATTGATAGTTTGCCTGCGCCGATAAAATCTAATACTAATGGATAGAGTGTACCCATCATAACTGTGACCCATGCAACGA
>NZ_LWFZ01000242.1:0-3521 GCF_001635225.1 Oleiphilus sp. HI0086 | reverse complement strand
CATGGCCTCCGTAATAAGCTAAGCATAGTAAAGACATGAGTAAGACTTCTGACAACGCAACTGAAAACGACACTGTAGTCGACCAAGGCCAGCCTCTAATCAGCCATCTGATAGAATTGCGCACACGCCTCCTGCGTTCTGTGCTTTGCGTTATATTGATCTTCGCAGGCCTTTACTATTTTGCCAACGATATCTACCTGATTGTCTCAGAGCCACTTAGGGTCTTTTTACCCGAAGGTAGCACCATGATCGCGACCGATGTCGCATCACCCTTCTTTACCCCCTTCAAACTGGCTCTAATGACGGCACTGTTTATATCAATGCCTTATGTGCTCTTTCAAATATGGGGTTTTATCGCACCTGCACTCTATGAGAACGAAAAACGGCTCGCCTATCCTTTACTGCTATCGAGCATAATATTGTTCTATCTCGGCATGGCATTCGCTTACTTTGTCGTCTTTCCTTTAGTGTTTGGCTTTTTCACCAGTGCCGCACCTGAAGGCGTCACTGTAATGACCGATATCAGTCGCTATCTTGACTTCATTCTAAAGCTATTCTTCGCATTTGGTTTAGCCTTCGAAATCCCAATCGCAACCATTATTTTGGTTGCGGCAGGTATTACCAGCTCAGCTAGCCTAAGTGAAAAACGCCCTTACATCGTGGTTGGCTGCTTCGTTATCGGTATGTTATTGACGCCTCCAGATGTTATTTCGCAAACTCTTTTAGCAGTTCCAATGTGGGCTCTCTTTGAAGTCGGAGTGCTGTTTTCAAAACTCGTCGAAAAGAAGCGCAACGAAGAACCTGTAAGCGAATAACAATTAGATGAACCTGCTACTGTTATTCCCCGAAAATATGCACAGCGAAACACTGGCTGAGATTTCCGGTCGTCAACTCGAACATATGCATGAGACTCTAAAGTCAAAAGTTGGAGATAACATACGCGTTGGCCTGCTCAATCAGCAAATTGGCCTAGCCACTATTACAGCTCTCACTACGGAGTCTGCCAAACTCGATATCGAGTGGCAAAAAGAAGCGCCCGCACCACTCCCCTTAACACTCATTATTGGTCTACCCCGACCAAAAATGTTAAAGCGAATCATTCAAACCGCCACAACAATGGGCGTGAAGAAAATCTATTTCCTCAATGCCTGGAAGGTAGAAAAGAGCTTTTGGCAAAGCCCCTGGCTAAGTGAAGAAAAAATTCTAGAGAATTGCATCCTTGGCTTAGAACAAGCTCAGGATACCGTGATGCCCGAAATTCATATCAAAAAGCGCTTCAAGCCCTTTGTTGAAGATGAATTACCTGCACTTTCCAAAGGTACACGCCAACTAGTCGCCCACCCTAGAGAAGAACAGGTCTGCCCACATCATCTCGAAGAAGCCTGCACCTTAATCATCGGCCCCGAAGGTGGCTTTACTGAGTATGAAGTAAACAAGCTCAAAGAAGCCGGTTTTGAAGGAGTTCATTTAGGCGAAAGAATTCTACGCGTAGAGACTGCCGTACCCGTATTGATCTCGCGTCTATTTGGGTCAACATTCTAGGGTAATTTTGTCCGCAAAACGGACCTTCATGACTGATCGATAAACAAGGATTTTTTGGCCAATATTGATCTGATCGGTTACTTCTGGAAAGTGAGATAAGCGGACATAACAGTTGGACTGTTTTTACAAAATTACGGCCAATATTCGCTAAGTGAAGCTTCTTCTATATGCTGTATGTATAAACAGTATCAAGGAGGATGCTCATGTCACCGGCAAGGAATGTCTGGGCGAGTCAAGCACCATACTATGAACGCCATCAGCCCGAAAAGACGCTCCTCTATCAATTGGTTCAGGAACATTATCCTGTCTTTAAGTCCTCGTTGGAGGGTCAGGGACAAAGCTTGCCTCGTTACGTTCAGAGAGAGTTCGAAGATTTTCTCCAATGTGGTCGGCTGGAATATGGCTTTTTGCGTGTCCGCTGCGAGGATTGCCATCATGAACGATTGGTGGCATTTAGCTGCAAGCGCAGAGGGTTCTGCCCCAGCTGTGGTGCCCGCCGGATGGCGGAGAGTGCCGCGCTCTTGGTGGATGAGGTGTTTCCCAAAGTTCCCATACGCCAGTGGGTGCTGAGCTTTCCCTTCCAGTTACGATTCCTGCTGGCTCGCCATCCAGAGCTGATGGGTAAAGTGTTAGGCATTGTCTACCGCACCGTCTCTACGCATTTAATTAGGCAGGCTGGTTTTACCAAGGCTACCGCACAAACCGGTGCAGTGACGTTGATCCAACGCTTTGGTTCTGCGCTCAACCTTAATGTCCATTACCACATGCTATTTCTCGATGGCGTATACGCCGAAGATACCTATGGCCAACGGCGGTTCCATCGGGTCAAGGCACCCACTCAACATGAACTCAATGCGCTCGTTAACACCCTCAGCCACCGGGTCGCTCGCTGCCTGGAAAAACGCGGTCTGTTGGAGCGAGATGCCGAGAATACCTGGTTGACGCTGGACGAGGAAGGAGGAGATGTACTCACGCAAATGCACGGTTCCTCGGTGACTTACCGCATCGCCACCGGCCCCCAGCAAGGGAGTAAGGTCTTCACCCTGCAAACCTTCCCTCATTGCGAAAGTGAGAAGCCAGGCTATGGCCAAGCGGCTAAAGTGGCAGGTTTTTCACTCCACGCCGGTGTGATGGCCGAAGGACATCAGAGGGATAAACTCGAACGGCTCTGCCGCTACGTTAGCCGACCCGCTGTTTCAGAAAAGCGCCTGGCATTGACCTCCAATGGACACGTTCGGTATGAACTCAAAACCCCGTATCGCAATGGCACAACCCATGTGATCTTCGAACCCATGGACTTCATGGCCAAGCTGGCTGCACTGGTACCCAAGCCGCGCGTCAACCTCACCCGATTCCACGGAGTCTTCGCACCGAACAGCAAACACCGTGTTCAGGTCACACCGGCTAAACGCGGAAAAAAGCCTGACAAACTAGAAGCAGCCGATACTGACTGGCTCGATAAGACCCCTGAAGAGCGGCACCATGCCATGACATGGATGCAGCGACTTAAGCGAGTCTTCAATATTGATATTGAGGTTTGCGAGCACTGTGGAGGGCATGTCAAAGTGATTGCCAGCATTGAGGATCCGGACATAATCGAGCAGATTCTTAAACATCTCAAACAGAAGGCGGCCAAAGCCGATACTAACCATCACAACCAGCCGCCAGAGCGAGCCCCACCACTGACTCCCAGCCTGTTCGGCCCATCGCAGACTCGTTTATTTAATTGACGCTCCTAAGCTCTCAATCCATGTACTGTCAGCCTTTGCGGCAGGCCGGTGGGGCAACTGTCGGCTAAAGATCCATTCGCCAGGCACTTTTCGGTCAAATCGACCAAAATACGACCTTCTTTGGGCGCTGTGAAGCTAAATTCCGGGGCTTAGGCAATAAAAATGAGCAGCAATTTCGGGTATGCTACTTCATCCGAAGGGTGAAAAGGTGCTTTAAACGTCCTATACGCCCGACCATTCGTGGTTCTG
>NZ_LWFZ01000241.1:0-778 GCF_001635225.1 Oleiphilus sp. HI0086 | reverse complement strand
ATGAAAGCCGGCTACAAGCACAACCACCCGTTACTGGAGGCTCTGACTGAATACAACCGGTTACTGAAGGCCCAGTATCTGCTGAACTACATCGATGACGCCAGCCTTAGAAACCATGTGCAGCGAGCGCTGAACCGGGGTGAAGCTTATCACCAGTTGCGTCGGGCGATCAGCAACGTCAACGGCGACCGGTTCCGAGGCAATAGCGATGAGGAGATCCAAATCTGGAACGAAAGTGCCCGACTGGTGGCTAATGCCATCATCTACTTCAACTCGAAAGTACTCAGTAACCTGCTGGACAGCTTCGAGGAACAGCGCAATGACAGATACCAGGAAACAGTCAAGCGGGCCTCACCGGTAGCTTGGGAGAACATCAACTTCCGGGGTACATACACGTTCGCGCCGACGGGCGAACTGCCAAAACTGGAGGACTTAATGGCACCGATTGAGGGCTATCGACCTAGAAATGAAAGTTGATACCCCTCTACAAGCCACGGCAGACGGGGGCTTCAGAGGTTTTTGCAATATATGGAGGCAAAATCCCTAGGACCCCAAATAGGCGACTGAAATTACACTTGCAGAATATATTCAAGAAATAATATACTGTATATCCATACAGGCATTTACTATGAAAAACTTCATTGATTTACTCGAAAAGAAACAGCTAATCTGGCATGGCCGGAGTAGGCAACAAGCACCTGAGTTCGAAACATCCGGCTACTCCGAGCTAGATGTTCACTTGTCTGGCGGCTTTCCAAAAAAAGGCGTTGTAATGCTG
>NZ_LWFZ01000240.1:0-3718 GCF_001635225.1 Oleiphilus sp. HI0086 | reverse complement strand
ATCCCGTCGAGAAACAGCATGTGGTAGTGTACATTCAGATTCAGCGCGGAGCCAAAGCGTTGGATGAGCGTTACCGATCCACTTTGTGCCGTAGCCTTGGTAAAACCCGCTTTCTTAATCAGATGGGTTGAGAGTATACGGTAAACGATGCTCAAGACCTTGCCCATCAGCTCCGGGTAACGGGCCAGCAAAAAGCGCAACTGGAAAGGAAAACTCAGCACCCATTGGCGAATAGGCTCTGCGGGAAATACTTCATCCACCAAAAGTGCGGCACTCTCCACCATCCGGCGGGCACCGCAGCTGGGGCAGAAACCACGCCGTTTGCAGCTGAAAGCGACCAAACGCTCGTGATGACAGTCTTCACAGCGCACACGCAAAAAGCCATACTCTAGCCGACCACATTGGAGAAAATCCTCGAATTCTCGACTATATGGGGTCCTAGGGATTTTGCCTCCATATATTGCAAAAACCTCTGAAGCCCCCGTCTGCCGTGGCTTGTAGAGGGGTATCAACTTTCATTTCTAGGTCGATAGCCCTCAATCGGTGCCATTAAGTCCTCCAGTTTTGGCAGTTCGCCCGTCGGCGCGAACGTGTATGTACCCCGGAAGTTGATGTTCTCCCAAGCTACCGGTGAGGCCCGCTTGACTGTTTCCTGGTATCTGTCATTGCGCTGTTCCTCGAAGCTGTCCAGCAGGTTACTGAGTACTTTCGAGTTGAAGTAGATGATGGCATTAGCCACCAGTCGGGCACTTTCGTTCCAGATTTGGATCTCCTCATCGCTATTGCCTCGGAACCGGTCGCCGTTGACGTTGCTGATCGCCCGACGCAACTGGTGATAAGCTTCACCCCGGTTCAGCGCTCGCTGCACATGGTTTCTAAGGCTGGCGTCATCGATGTAGTTCAGCAGATACTGGGCCTTCAGTAACCGGTTGTATTCAGTCAGAGCCTCCAGTAACGGGTGGTTGTGCTTGTAGCCGGAGAGTTTACGCACCAACGTAGCTTGGCTGGTTTTCCGCTGGGCTAGAGAGACTGCGATCCGCTGGATGGTGTCCCAGTGGTCTATGATGCGTTTCGTGTTGATCGGCTTGCGCAACGATAGTTTCACGCGCTGATTTTCGTCTTCGGTGATGTTGAACAGCTCATTGATGACCTTGCCAACCCGGGCATATCGGGGGGCGAACCGATAACCGAACAGATCGAGCAAGGCAAAGTTCACATGATTTACCCCATGAGTGTCAGTTGAGAGCATGTCCGGGATAATCTCAGTACTGTTGTTCATCAACAGGTCAAAGATGTAATGGGATTCATGTTCGTTGGCGCCGATAACCCGGGCATTGATGGCCATATGATTGGCATTCAGACTGACCGCCGAGACGCCTTTGCTGGTACCGAAGTATTTTGAGGAATACCGTGTACGGAACGTCTCGCGCTTGGCTTCGAACTTCTGACCATCGGCACTGGCATGCAGACTGTCATCCTGGATGTTGTAGTGCTTGAAGATGCTCAGTCGTGTGGTAGCGTTGTTGATACGGTCATTGGCCGCATTCAGGGTTTCCAGCCGAAGGTAGTTCGCCTGGATAGTGCTGAGCTGATCATAGGTCCGATCGGAGATCTGAGCGATGCCATAGATGCCCTGATTAGTGGCATTGGCGATCAAGATCGCCAACAGGTCCACTTCGTATTGACGGCTTTTCGAGTTCATGCCCAGCACATGCTCGAAGTCGTCAATGAATCCGGTATCCTGATCCACCACGCGCAAGACATCGGCAACGCTGATCGCTCTCATTTGTTGGAAGAACGGATTATTCACCAGGTGTTTCTTACTGGCTGTAGGCAACCGCCAAAGGTGTTTGCCGCCTTTCGGGCGCAGTATCACGTCCCGATTGTCCGAACGTTCCAAGTATTCGCTGACCTCGTGTAACCGAAGGGTCAGCTCATCCGCCATACGCGGGATCAGTCGCGTCGGATCCTTGGAGATTTTCGGTTGCTGCGTACCCTCGACCAAGACCTGCTTCTGGTTTTTCCAGGTCTGTGGCTTCACCAGATCATCCTCTAACGCCCGATATCGAATGACTTCCGGCAGCATTAGCTGGCCGTTTAACCGGTTGGGAATCTGCAGGTACAGGAACCATTCATACCTGGCTTTATCTATACTGCCATCGGGTTTTAGCAATAGTGGTCGTGTGGCTTTCGGCGGTAGACGCTGATCAATGCAGGCATCGCCGAGCATATTGCCGGCGACCAGATCCAACCGAGCTTGGTCTAAGATCCGGGCTAACCGTTGCGTTTTGTCGGTGCCTTCCATGCGCAGACAGCAAAAGAGCGACCGTAACAGGCCGGTTCGCAATGTGGATTCCGTGTCCAGGTGTTGCCAGAACGCTTCCTCCGCTGACTGTTTCTGATTGCTCAGGTATCGGCAGACCGAGTTCAGGTCGTTGGCACTGAGAAACTGGAAAGCCTGTTGCTGTACCGCGTGGAAGGAAGTATTAGGGTCGATGCGGTCATCCACGAACAGGTGCAGGATCTCAGCGGCTTTACTCACGTTGCGGGCTGCCTTTTGCCAGTCTTGATAAACCCGTTCCTGCGCCATCTGATGCGCTCGTTGCTTCACCTGTCGAGTGTGATGGATGAACCCTTCCGCAATGCGCTCCAAGCCCTGCTGGTACCGAGACTGCAGATAGCACAGCAGGTACAAGCATTGGTTAGCAGGCGACTGACGCTTAAGTTTAGCACCGTAATAATCAACCCGTTCGGCATAGTGATGCTGGTTTTTCTGGGACAGAGAAAGCGAGTCGAGTACAGTCGTCACATCCTCCATTAGCGGTTGAATATGGTTATACACCGCCAGCTCTTTCTGCAGCTCGGTACCGGTGAAGTTGCGAGCGCTCCCGCGCAGCTGCTTCAATGTAAAGTGGTCTTCATCGGAAACCAGTGTCTGCAGCATATTCTTTAAGCTTTGGCTGCAAGCGGCATTGATCTGATCATACAATCGTTGCTGATGTTGATTAATCACCTGACTGACGATCTTCTGCAGGGTACTATAGGCAGGAATGGCGATCTTCTGGTGGGCCAGGTACTCGATTGCTGCGTCAAAGAGTGCGCGGGGTGCCACCCAGCTTTCAGCGCAGACCAGCAAATGTTCAACAAGCCGGGGTTGATGTTGCTTATCTTTCCAGCTGTTGACTCCAGCAATTGATAAAACACGCTCATAGATGCGGGATTTTTGGTCCGCTTTCAAACTAAAGCGCCGAAACTTGAGGTCTTTAAAGTGAAATCGCGCAATAAATGCCAAGTCATCCTGCATGGATTTATAACTCGGGTTGAGCAGGATCGGTTTGCATTTGAAGTAGCCCAACAATGCAACGGCAACACAACGGTACTTGCGTTGCCGTATTCTGGATAGCTCCGCAAGTTCTTTATCATTTAGCGCGAAGTAAAACCGCTGATAAGACTCGTTGAAGGAAGGAACGCTGTATAAATCCTCGATTTCCGCGGCAGTGAGAATTGATAGCCGTTTGTCTCTGCTCATTCTTTGACCTAAAGGTCAAAGAAGATAACAAATTTTTGGTGAATTAGAAATTAATAGCCCTCTACAGGCCACGGCAGACGGGAGCTTCAGAGGGTTTTGCGATATATGGAGGCAAAATCCCTAGGACCCCAAGATGGGGGCATTACAGATTATGCTTTTGACTTACCTTTGTTGCCTAAAGATGGTTTT
>NZ_LWFZ01000239.1:0-1461 GCF_001635225.1 Oleiphilus sp. HI0086 | reverse complement strand
GCTAAAAAACAAACTTTTGTAGTGGTCAACTAAAACTGGCCAGCCCGTTATAAGTTTTTTCGTAAGCCTGTTCAGTCAATAACGGTGACATACCACCATTATGATGATGAGGCCGATGACGATTGTAGTAACCATTAATGTATTGATCGATAGCTGCTTCTGCTTCCATAAACGATTCATATCCTGATCGCGGCATCCATTCTGTTTTAAAGCTTCTAAAGAATCGCTCCATTGGCGCATTATCCCAGCAATTTCCTCTGCGACTTAGGCTTTGTCGAATGCCATAACGCCATAGCAGCTGACGATAGGATTGGCTTGTGTAATGACAACCTTGATCGCTGTGAAATAGCACGCCCTTCGGTTTGCCACGACTTTCATAAGCCACTCTCAATGCCTTCTTGGTTAACTCACTGTCGGGACTCTTAGATTTGGCCCAGCCAACAACACGCCTTGCATATAAGTCGATAACGACCGATAAGTACAGCCAACGAGACCCCGTCCAAACATATGTCACATCACCACACCAAACTTGATTAGGCTGTTCCGGACTGAAGCAACGACCCAACACATTTGGAATGAGCACATGCTCTTTCTCAGATTTAGCGTACTTATGTGCCGGCAATTGGCGGCTAACCAAACCTTCTTGCCTCATGAGCTTGTTCACTAACCAGCGACTCACCTTAAAGCCGGATAATGCCAGCAGAGTTACCAAAGTACGCTCCCCCGCAGAACCATTACTAATTCCAAACCAACGCTTGAGTTCAGAAATCAATCTAAGGCGTTGCGGCTCTATCTCTTGAGGGCGGTCACACCAATATCTGTAGCTGCTGCGATGAACATTAAGTACGCGGCATAGTCGAGATACCGACCAGCTCCCTTGCTGCGCTTGGATTAACGAAAACCTTTGATCGAGTCCTGCATCAAGAGAGCTGAAGCCTTTTTTAAAATCTCGTTGTCTCCCTCTAGTTGTTTGATCTTGCGTTCCAACTCGCGAATTTTTAATTGATCTGGAGTGAGAGGTGTAGCACTCGACAACCTACCGTTTCGTTCTTCTTTTAATTGTCGCGCCCATTTATCGACCGTGGACTTACCAAGGCCTAAGCTATCCGCGACATCTCGGACACTGCGCCCTTTATCAACAACTTCTTGTGCAACTTCGAGTCTAAATTCTGGAGAGTATGTTGGTCTTGTTCGTTTGCTCATTTTGATACCTAGTTAGTTGATGGTGATAATATCACCTCTAATTAGGTGGCCAAAATTAGTGTGCCACTACATTTACCTCTAGTTTTTCACACTAACAGGTAAGGATTCTTTCTTTGTCCTCCTGATGTCCGTTTTTAAAAAATGATATTTCTCCGATCATGCATTCTCAATTTACGACGAAGGAGAAATAACAATGACCACTCAATCCACACGATTTAAAAATAATTACCTAGCAAAAGGGCTTGCACTCGCAGCCGC
>NZ_LWFZ01000238.1:0-1980 GCF_001635225.1 Oleiphilus sp. HI0086 | reverse complement strand
TGGGTATACAACTTTTCATGTCTCTTGCCTCTGTCGGTGAAAACGAAGAAGAATTGGTCGAGTTAAAAGCACAGGGTAGCTGGGTTCGTGAATGGCATGTCTGGGTTCTGCTTGCGTGTATTTTTTCTGGGCTGGTAGTCGCAGAATATTACTATCCAGTACTAGAGAGCTTTGGGGCAAAATGACAACTAACAAGTTTATCAAACATCGTTCCGGCCACAAAAACACGTGGCCTGCACTGGACGCGCAAAAAGACGCGCGCCGTTTANNANNGCGTTGGTATGACTCCCCACGTCAAGAGGCCCGCACAAAATCCTGCCGGAACCTCGGCCAGAGCCTTTCTTTTTAATTAACATTCTTCCCGTTAGGGAAGCGTCAACGCATCAGATGAAGCAAGTAATTTCGACGGTGATCATGCTGGTATTCGTGGGTTGCTAACGCGACGCGTTAACCTATCCAACCTTACTTATTACGTCGTGGTGCCTGTCTTCAGTCTATGCTCGTGGATCAATGTACTGCTAGCTCATTGCCAACCTAACGCCTTCGGTGATTGCACCACAGCCGCTGCTTGATCTTTTGCATTGACGCTAAACTTGTTCATGTATTATTCCTTATCTACTTAAGCGGGTACGCGTGAGATTCGTGTTTTTGGATCTATTCTGGGTAAGGTGACTTCCTTCGAGATTGACCAGATATAAGCTATCAGTTCTCGTGCGATCGCCGTTACCACGACACTTCGATGTTTACCTTTGTGTATTAGTCGTTGATATCGTCTACATAATCTCTGTTGTGCTTGCCAAGCTTGATCAATTACCTCTTTCGGCAATCCTTCCTGCCTGAGCTGTAATTCCTTCGATATCTTTGCGGGATAGCGATAGCTATGTGCAGCCTCAACTAACAATCTCCTCGCTCGCCCATTTCCACACTTGGTGATCGCGCCTAAGTGTCGTTTTCCTCCACTTGAATGTTCGGAGGGCGTCGTTCCGATATAACTCATCAGTTTTCTAGGGCTATCAAATCGTGTTAAGTCTCCTAGCTCTACAATGACACCAGTGGCGGTGAGCAGTCGAACGCCTCTCAAGGCTTGTATCGCTTTCACAACCGGATAATATCGCCATTGCTTCACGTGATGGGCGAGTTCATTGTCCAGACGCTCTAGTCGAGCATTGCGTTCTGAAATGGTTTGAATCATCTCTTGCAAGACAAATTGCTGACTAGGATGAGGTAAGATGATCTCTGTTAACCAACGAAGGTGTTTTAAGCTCCAATTTGATTTGCCTGAATAGTTAATATGGTTTCTGAGCAGCAAGGCTTTTAGCTGGAAACGTGCATTATTCAAATCATGCATTGCACGCTCACGTGCTCGAGATAGATCTCGTATTGCTTCATCTGCGGGTTCAGGAACGTAAATCGGATCAAGGTCGCCATTACGAACCAAACGAGCTAAATCTTGTGCATCGCGTTTATCTGCTTTCACGCGTTGTCCGGGTTTCTTTGGAATCAGTGATGGCGCAACAACATAGCAACAATGGCCTAAGCTTGTCAGCAATCGATAAATCCAGTAGCCACAGGGGCCTGCTTCATAAACAAAATGCAGGGTAGCCTGCGGGTATTTGCTTTCAAACTGTCTTGCCATCTTGGTAAGTGATACTTTGGCTGAAGAAACTCTTCCAAGATGTTTTACTTCTGAGCCTCGTTGATCTTCGCAATATGCGACTTCGGTGAACTCCTTATGGGTGTCCAATCCGACAAAAATTATGGTATTGTTTTTCATGGTGCTGGCCTCCGCTTATATGGTATGACACATATATTATGGCTCTGGCTTTGCTAACCCACGATAGGAGGTCAGCACTCTTTTGGGACGTGGGGAGTCATTATGTCTATGTTCCCAATGACTCTATGGAATAGGTAAAGGAATGTTTTACATACCAAATTATTTTTTAAAAAGAAAGGATCCTGGAACTGTTCAACAGCCCATAT
>NZ_LWFZ01000237.1:0-6407 GCF_001635225.1 Oleiphilus sp. HI0086 | reverse complement strand
TAGTGTTATTGTATTAGCTGAATGCAGGTAGCGGGCTATGCATATTTATCCCCTAACTACACGAAAGCGTTTCTTCAGACTAAGGCTTTTATTTAGACAATAAAAAAACCCCAGCAGGATGACCTACTGGGGTTTCTAATAGAAGCCTGACGATGACCTACTCTCACATGGGACCTCCCACACTACCATCGGCGATGCTTCGTTTCACTTCTGAGTTCGGGATGGGATCAGGTGGTTCCAAAGCTCTATGGTCGTCAGACAAAACTTCGGTTGCTGATACTTGATCAACAACACTTAATTCTGCGTCTTTAACAATAGCAAGTAATAGCTAATTTTATCTCTGCTGTCTAACGAAGACTCATATCCAATTTGCGTTACCCGTCGTTGTACGAATAATCATTCACTATAAAACCACTTGGGCGTTATATAGTTAAGCCTCACGAGCAATTAGTACTGGTTAGCTCAATACGTTACCGCACTTACACACCCAGCCTATCAACGTCATAGTCTTTAACGGCTCTTTAGGGGAATTAAATTCCCAGGGAAAACTTATCTTGAAGGGGGCTTCCCGCTTAGATGCTTTCAGCGGTTATCCTGTCCGAACGTAGCTACCGGGCAATGCGTCTGGCGACACAACCCGAACACCAGGGGTTCGTCCACTCCGGTCCTCTCGTACTAGGAGCAGCTCTTCTCAATTTTCCAACGTCCACGGCAGATAGGGACCGAACTGTCTCACGACGTTCTAAACCCAGCTCGCGTACCACTTTAAATGGCGAACAGCCATACCCTTGGGACCGGCTTCAGCCCCAGGATGTGATGAGCCGACATCGAGGTGCCAAACACCGCCGTCGATGTGAACTCTTGGGCGGTATCAGCCTGTTATCCCCGGAGTACCTTTTATCCGTTGAGCGATGGCCCTTCCATACAGAACCACCGGATCACTATGACCTACTTTCGTACCTGCTCGACGTGTCTGTCTCGCAGTTAAGCGCGCTTATGCCATTACACTAACCGCATGATGTCCGACCATGCTTAGCGCACCTTCGTGCTCCTCCGTTACTCTTTGGGAGGAGACCGCCCCAGTCAAACTACCCACCACACAGTGTCCTCGATCCCGATAAGGGACCCGAGTTAGAACCTCAAACATACCAGGGTGGTATTTCAAGGATGGCTCCACCAGATCTAGCGACCTGGTTTCAAAGCCTCCCACCTATCCTACACAAATAGGTTCAAAGTTCACTGTGAAGCTATAGTAAAGGTTCACGGGGTCTTTCCGTCTAGCCGCGGATACGCTGCATCTTAACAGCGATTTCAATTTCACTGAGTCTCGGGTGGAGACAGCTTGGCCATCGTTACACCATTCGTGCAGGTCGGAACTTACCCGACAAGGAATTTCGCTACCTTAGGACCGTTATAGTTACGGCCGCCGTTTACCGGGGCTTCGATCAAGAGCTTCGCATACGCTAACCCCATCAATTAACCTTCCGGCACCGGGCAGGTGTCATACCCTATACGTCCACTTTCGTGTTTGCAGAGTACTGTGTTTTTAATAAACAGTCGCAGCCAACTGGTATCTTCGGCCGACCTCAGCTTACAGAGCAAGTCTGATCACCAAAATCGGCGTACCTTCTCCCGAAGTTACGGTACCATTTTGCCTAGTTCCTTCACCCGAGTTCTCTCAAGCGCCTTGGTATTCTCTACCTGACCACCTGTGTCGGTTTGGGGTACGGTTCCTATATATCTGAAGCTTAGAGGTTTTTCCTGGAAGCAGAGCATCAACCACTTCAATCTCTAAAAGAGATCTCGTCATCAGTTCTCAGCCTTAAGGACCCGGATTTGCCTAAGTCCTCAGCCTACAACCTTAAACATGGACAACCGTCGCCATGCTGGTTTAGCTTTCTCCGTCTCCCCATCGCAATATATACAAGTACAGGAATATTAACCTGTTTCCCATCGACTACGCTTCTCAGCCTCGCCTTAGGGGCCGACTCACCCTGCGCCGATTAACGTTGCGCAGGAACCCTTGGTCTTCCGGCGAGGGGGTTTTTCACCCCCTTTGTCGTTACTCATGTCAGCATTCGCACTTCTGATACCTCCACCCAACTTCTCAATTGAGCTTCATCAGCTTACAGAACGCTCCTCTACCATATCTAAAAGATATCCGCAGCTTCGGTGTACAGTTTGAGCCCCGTTAAATCTTCCGCGCAGGCCGACTCGACTAGTGAGCTATTACGCTTTCTTTAAAGGATGGCTGCTTCTAAGCCAACCTCCTAGCTGTCTAAGCCTTCCCACATCGTTTCCCACTTAACTGTAACTTTGGGACCTTAGCTGGCGGTCTGGGTTGTTGCCCTCTCCACGACGGACGTTAGCACCCGCCGTGTGTCTCCCGTGATCGCACTCCTGGGTATTCGGAGTTTGCATGGGGTTGGTAAGTCGGGATGACCCCCTAGCCCAAACAGTGCTCTACCCCCCAGGGTGATACACGAGGCGCTACCTAAATAGCTTTCGAGGAGAACCAGCTATCTCCGAGTTTGATTAGCCTTTCACTCCTAGCCACAAGTCATCCCCTCATTTTTCAACATAAGTGGGTTCGGTCCTCCAATCAGTGTTACCTGATCTTCAACCTGCTCATGGCTAGATCACTCGGTTTCGGGTCTAATCCCAGCAACTAAACGCCCTATTAAGACTCGGTTTCCCTACGGCTCCCCTATACGGTTAACCTTGCTACTAAAATTAAGTCGCTGACCCATTATACAAAAGGTACGCAGTCACAGAACAAGTCTGCTCCCACTGCTTGTACGCATACGGTTTCAGGATCTATTTCACTCCCCTCACAGGGGTTCTTTTCGCCTTTCCCTCACGGTACTGGTTCACTATCGGTCAGTCAGGAGTATTTAGCCTTGGAGGATGGTCCCCCCATCTTCAGACAAGATAACACGTGTCCCGTCCTACTTAATATGTGACTATTGAATCTTCGTGTACGGGGCTATCACCCACTATGGCCGCACTTCCCAGAGCGTTCCACTAATTCAATAATCATCGGCTAATCCCCGTTCGCTCGCCGCTACTAAGGGAATCTCGGTTGATTTCTTTTCCTCCGGGTACTTAGATGTTTCAGTTCTCCGGGTTTGCTTCTTACACCTATGTATTCAGTGCAAGATATCTAACTTATGTTAGATGGGTTTCCCCATTCGGAAATCGTTGGGTCAAAGCTTGTTTACCAGCTTACCAACGCTTATCGCAGGTTACTACGTCCTTCATCGCCTCTGACTGCCAAGGCATCCACCGTATGCGCTTAGTCACTTAACTATATAACCCGAAGTAGTCTTCTAAGACGACCTTTTACCATCTTAGTACTTAAGTTATATATATGACCATTCGTAACGTTTTCGCCGGATAACGCTTGATATGAATCTCATTTCTTTCGTTATCCATGATTAAATTATTCGCTGATATGTGAATAATCTAATCACTTAGCAATGAGTTGCATTATGTCATCACAACATAAAACAACGTCTACTATTACTTACCTAATTGTTAAAGAGCTTCTAATCGCATGATTAGAAATAAATACACTTTACTTAATTAAAACTTAAACCAAGCAAGTACACTTATTTATAATCATTTCAATTTTGGAAATTGGTGGAGCTATGCGGGATCGAACCGCAGACCTCCTGCGTGCAAGGCAGGCGCTCTCCCAGCTGAGCTATAGCCCCAATCCCAGAGCATTTTATCCTCTGCTTTAACGTTCATTAAAGTCAGACTCAAAAAATCGTAGATTTTAGTTAATCTAGGCAAATGACTGCGAAGCATAGCCTGCTATGCGAGTAATCATTTAACGATGAGTAACTGAAATCTGGTAGGCCTGGGCAGACTTGAACTGCCGACCTCACCCTTATCAGGGGTGCGCTCTAACCACCTGAGCTACAGGCCTTCTGCGCAAATTACCTCTCAGTAAGATGCTATAGGGCCTATTGCCCTTACGCTCTCTTTAATTCTATAACCAAGCAATTCGTGTGAACTCTGACCGAAACGATCACGATTCGTTTAAGGAGGTGATCCAGCCCCAGGTTCCCCTAGGGCTACCTTGTTACGACTTCACCCCAGTCATGAACCACACCGTGGTAATCGTCCCCCCGAAGGTTAGACTAACTACTTCTGGTGCAATCCACTCCCATGGTGTGACGGGCGGTGTGTACAAGGCCCGGGAACGTATTCACCGTGGCATTCTGATCCACGATTACTAGCGATTCCGACTTCATGGAGTCGAGTTGCAGACTCCAATCCGGACTACGATAAATTTTCTGGGATTAGCTCCACCTCGCGGCTTGGCGTCCCTTTGTATTTACCATTGTAGCACGTGTGTAGCCCTGGTCGTAAGGGCCATGATGACTTGACGTCGTCCCCACCTTCCTCCGGTTTGTCACCGGCAGTCTCCTTAGAGTTCCCACCCGAAGTGCTGGCAAATAAGGATAAGGGTTGCGCTCGTTACGGGACTTAACCCAACATTTCACAACACGAGCTGACGACAGCCATGCAGCACCTGTCACTGCGTTCCCGAAGGCACCAATCTATCTCTAGAAAGTTCGCAGGATGTCAAGACCAGGTAAGGTTCTTCGCGTTGCATCGAATTAAACCACATGCTCCACCGCTTGTGCGGGCCCCCGTCAATTCATTTGAGTTTTAATCTTGCGACCGTACTCCCCAGGCGGTCTACTTAGTGCGTTAGCTGCGCCACTAAGGAATCAAGTTCCCCAACGGCTAGTAGACATCGTTTACGGCGTGGACTACCAGGGTATCTAATCCTGTTTGCTCCCCACGCTTTCGCACCTCAGCGTCAGTATCAGTCCAGGTGGCCGCCTTCGCCACTGATGTTCCTTCCAATCTCTACGCATTTCACCGCTACACTGGAAATTCCACCACCCTCTACTGTACTCTAGCGAGTCAGTTCTAAATGCAGTTCCCAGGTTGAGCCCGGGGCTTTCACATCTAGCTTAACAAGCCGCCTACGCGCGCTTTACGCCCAGTAATTCCGATTAACGCTTGCACCCTCCGTATTACCGCGGCTGCTGGCACGGAGTTAGCCGGTGCTTCTTCTGCGAGTAACGTCAATCTAAGCAGGTATTAACTACTTAGCCTTCCTCCTCGCTGAAAGTGCTTTACAACCCGAAAGCCTTCTTCACACACGCGGCATGGCTGCATCAGGCTTGCGCCCATTGTGCAATATTCCCCACTGCTGCCTCCCGTAGGAGTCTGGACCGTGTCTCAGTTCCAGTGTGGCTGATCATCCTCTCAGACCAGCTAGGGATCGTCGCCTTGGTGAGCCCTTACCTCACCAACTAGCTAATCCCACGCAGACACATCCAATAGCGAGAGCCGAAGCCCCCTTTCCCCCGTAGGGCGTATGCGGTATTAATCCAAATTTCTCTGGGCTATCCCCCACTACTGGGCAGTTTTCTACGCGTTACTCACCCGTCCGCCGCTCGTCAGCAGATAGCAAGCTATCTCTGTTACCGCTCGACTTGCATGTGTTAAGCCTGCCGCCAGCGTTCAATCTGAGCCATGATCAAACTCTTCAGTTCAATCTAGTCGAAGCAAAAGCTTCATATACTTGCTCAAGTTACTTACTGTTCAAATAAATTGTACAGGTCGTTGACTTGATAATTTCTTAAGAAACATCCTCTCTAACAAGTTAGATCAGAGTGCTTCATCGTGAAATCATCTCAGTCAGCGCCCACACGAATTGCTTGGTTAATTTTTTAAAGAGCTTGCTTGAGATCCCTCAAGCGAGGCGCGTATTCTACAGCTTCTCATTTGCTTGTCAACGATTTTTTTAATTTGTTTTCGAAGAAATTTAAATTCAAAACCGAAAACCAAAACCTTTAACAAGCGAAGATAAATTACTGATTTAATCACTTAATTCATCTTCTATCTCCTTCAAACTTCGCCGCTTTCGAAGCGGTTCGTCTTAAGGAGGTGCGCATTATATAGAGCTGATTCTTTAGGTCAACACCTTTATCAAACTTTTTATAAATTAGTTTGTAACACTATTTTAACGAGACTTTTGCTATCTTTTTCTTACCCGCCTGAATCACATATATACCAGGCACCGACAACTTCAAGCTCGCCTCTACCTTCTTGCCTTCTACATATACTGCACCGCGACCCAAGACATCTTTAGCTGCTGCACCATTCTTTACCAAAGCCGCCATTCTTAGTACAGCAGATACTGGCAACTCCGACTGCCCCTCAGCATCAACATCAACTTCCGGAACATTATCTGGAATCTCACCCAAACCGACTCGGTTGCCTGCCGAGTTATGCGCCGTCGCCGCCGACTCCGCATCATGGAAACGCTCAATGATTTCGCGCGCAAACAGATCTTTAACCTCTTGCGGGTTTCTCCG
>NZ_LWFZ01000236.1:0-1763 GCF_001635225.1 Oleiphilus sp. HI0086 | reverse complement strand
CGAGGCAAGACATTTTGCTTTGTCTTCTGCCATGGCATTTGCGGTCATCGCGATGATAGGGATCTTCTGATTGCTTTCCCGTATCTTTTCGGTAGCTTGGCAGCCATCCATTAAAGGCATTTGCATGTCCATTAATATGAAATCGAAATTGCCTTTTATGGCTTTCTCGTAGCCTTCTTCACCATTGTTGGCAAGGGATACCCGGATGCCTTGTTTAACAATAATTTCCTTCCCTAGCTGTTGATTTGCACCCAAAACTGACCCACTAAAGCCATATATTTGCATCGAATTTTGACCCACGTATAAACCTATCCCTGCTTCAGCAAAGCAGGAGAAAATGGAGTGATAGACGTGGCTCTACTAAGCGTAATTCGACGCTCGCATATTCGGGAGGGACAATCGATTCGATCGATTGCTCGGAAGACCGGATTGTCACGAATTACTGTTCGTAAATACCTCAATAATAGAAATTTAGACCCAAGCTACCCTGCAAGGAAGTCGCCGAGTAAGCTGGATGACTACGAGAAGACCTTAACCTGCTGGCTTCACCGTGAGGTGAAAAAGCATCGAAAGCAGCGTAAGTCAGTCAAGCAGCTATACCAGGATTTAGTACAACTGGGTTACACCGGTTCCTATGATCGTGTTGCTGCGTTTGCACGGCAGTGGCGACAAGAGCAACATGAAGCAAAGAGCACTGCCGCTAAGCGAGTCTATGTTCCACTGACTTTTGCACCAGGCGAAGCATTCCAGTTTGATTGGGGCGAAGATTTCGCCACGATCAATGGTCGGAAGTGCTGCCTTCAAGTTGCTTACTTCAAGCTAAGCAATAGTCGAGCTTTCTTCCTGCGAGCTTATTACAAACAAACGCACGAGATGCTGTTTGATGCACACAATCATGCATTTCGGGTCTTTGGTGGCGTGCCTGAACGCGGCATCTACGACAACATGAAGACTGCTGTGGATAAGGTACGATCAGGTAAACAGCGCGATGTTAATCGCCGATTCCAAACGCTAGTCAGTCATTATCTGTTTGAAGCTGAGTTCTGTAATCCAGCTGCAGGTTGGGAGAAAGGCCAAGTCGAGAAAAAGGTGCGAGATGCTCGGCATCAGTTATGGCATACCGCTCCCAAGTTCAAGACTCTCGAAGAACTTAATGCTTGGCTTGAACGCCAATGTATTGAACTGTGGCACCGCCAAAAACACCCAGAACAATCCAATCTAACGGTTGCTGAATGCTGGCGACAAGAACGGCCATGTTTAATGCCTGTCCCAGCGCCATTCGATGGCTATGTAGAAGAGACTAAGCGAGTCTCTTCTACATGCTTAATTACGTTCGAGCGTAACCGCTATAGTGTCCCGGCAAGCTTTGCTAACCAGCATGTGAGTCTTCATGTTTATGCAGCTGAAATCGTTATCGTTGCCGAAGGCAAGGAGATAGCAAGACATAGACGTATCTTCAATCGCAAGCATGATGCAGGTATCACCAAGTATGAATGGAGACATTATCTAGCCGTGGCTCAACGCAAACCAGGAGCACTGCGTAACGGCGCACCGTTCGAGACCTTGCCAGACAGCTTCAAGTCCATTCAAAAGTATTTACTTCGACGACAAGGTGGTGATCGAGAAATGGTCGAGATATTGGCCTTGGTACTTCATCACGACGAACAGCTGGTTGAGCAAGCGGTTGAGGAATCTCTGCGATGCGGGCACCCCTCAAAACAGCATGTAATGAACTGTTTGAGCCGACTCATCGAACAGGAAAC
>NZ_LWFZ01000235.1:0-1787 GCF_001635225.1 Oleiphilus sp. HI0086 | reverse complement strand
TCGAAACTGATACTACTGTTGTTAACGAGATAACCTTAGCAAAGAATATGATCAAGAGTCCTGACTTTAACTACTTAGAAATGCCAGACGACGCCCCTTTCATTAGTTCATTTATACCGACTCCGGCGTTTTTCAAGGTAGTTGTCGCCTGAGCATTTAAGCTGCTTGTTTTTCCTTCTCCGGGTTCAACTTAACGTCACCCACTTTCTCCCAGTTCCGCGTAGCTTTTGACCACCTTATTTGGTTCTTTCTTTTCATCTTGCGATAAAGCTCATCCCTCTTCGATAATATTTCTTCATCCAGACCTAAGTGCCTTTGCTCTGGGGTAACAAAGTTAATTCGACTATGCCGGTGCTCTGTGTTGTACCAAGTGACAAACTCTTTCACCCAAGTTCTTGCTTCATCGATTGATTTAAATCCCTCAGATGGCCATCGACGACAGTACTTCAGGGTTCGAAATAGTGATTCTGAAAACGGATTATCATTACTTACACCAGGCCGACTTCGAGAGCTGGCGACACCCAAATCCTGCATTTTTGCTTGCATTGTTAAGCTCTTCATTGGGCTACCATTATCCGAGTGCAACACCAGGGATTTTCTGACGCACTTTTCTGACCAAACACTGCGCTCAAGCAATGCTGCTGCATGTTCTCCTTGCTCGGACTCATGCACTTCCCAGCCAACAATTTTGCGACTGAAGATATCTTCTATCATATACAGGTAATAATACCGCCCTATCACAGTTGCAGGGCAGTACGTAATATCCCAACTCCAGACTTCATTTGGCCCAGTGGCCGTATATCCCTTCGGTTTCTTCGTACCATTTTTGGGCTTGTCTCGCCCCCTGTGAGCCAGTTGATTATGTGCTTTGAGCACACGATAAAAGCTGGACTCAGAAGCAATATATTGCCCTTTATCCGCTAGCCTTGGTACGATTTGGCTGGGTGGAAGGTCCGCATATTCGGGCTCGTTACAGATATTGATAATGCTCTGTCGCTCGGTTTCTGACAACTTATTCTTTGGCTCAGGTCTAATAGCTGACTGTCTTTTGTCCTGTGTAACGCCACCATCTTCAATCCAGCGTTGTAAGGTCCGAAGCGATAAGCCTATTAGCTCACAGGCTTTCACTCTTCTGGCTCCAGCACTAACGGCTTCATCAATCAGCTCCACATAATATTGCCTATCTGGAAGCATGGTTAGCTGTCCTCGTCTTCCCCCCAGTAGGCATTGAGCTTTTTTCTGAGCACCAATAATGCAGCAGTTTCAGCAAGTGCTGCATCTTTGCGTTTTAGCTCCTTCTCTAACTGCTTAATACGCTTCTTATCTGCTTTGCGCTCTGCAGCTTCCTGTTTCTTACGCTGAGCCTCAGTCATATTGTTGTTAATACAAGATTGTTTCCATTGCTTCACCTGATCAGGGTACAGCCCTTTTTCTCGGCAATACTCACTTAGCTCTATCTCCGACATCATGGCGGTTTCCAGAACAATTGAAAACTTTGCTTCTGGAGACCAGTTATCTGGACTACTACTTTTTGTCACACTTGAACCTGGTAATTGAAATTTATCTCGCCAGGAATACAAGGTGGATAGGTTTATGTTTTCCTGGGCTGAAAACGTTCTTAATGATAACCCACTTTCAAGCCACTTCTTAACAATGGCTTCTTTAAACTCTTTTGAATAATGCTTCACTCATATTCTCTTACCGCCTCCTATTCAATTATTAAAAATTAACAGAGGCGACAACTATCCTGACACAGGGGGACCTTCCTGCATAGAAGATCTCTTAAC
>NZ_LWFZ01000234.1:0-729 GCF_001635225.1 Oleiphilus sp. HI0086 | reverse complement strand
TGATGCTTCTATTAGATTGCGGCAACACACGGATCAAGTGGTGTTTAGCTGAAAATAATAAAATCATAAGGTCGGGAGAGGAGTTGTTGTCGGCGCTTGATCCTGCTTTGCTGGCAGCAGAGTTGGGTGGCATGTCATTTAATAGGGTGCTGGTAGCATCTGTTAGGGTGTCTGAAGTACTAGATAGTCTGCTTGACGCGCTCCAGCGTATGGTGGATGTTAAGATTTATGCGATTTCTCATGATGATATGAGCGGGCAGCAATTTGCTTACGATGAGGTGAAAAGGTTGGGGGTTGATCGCTGCCTGGTAATATCAGCCGTGCGCGATCTGTATCAAGGCGCTTGTATGGTAATCGATAGCGGTAGTGCCTTGACGGCCGACTTGATTGACGGAGATGGACGGCATATTGGTGGCTATATTTTTCCAGGTTGCAAAATGTTGCAGGATTCGCTTGTGGCGGGGACATCGAAAATTGTATTAGATGATGATGTGCAGTGTGGATTATCTCCAGGCAGGAATACTGAGCAGTGTGTTGTTAATGGTGTTCATATTATGGTGAGTCAAACTATAAGCTACTTAGAGTCACAGTGTCAGGGCTATGGTATTAACAAGGTAATACTTACGGGTGGTGATGCTAAATATATCGCCGGATTTATCGTGGGGGCTTACGAATTGAGGCCTGTATTGGTCTTTGAGGGGATGGCTGGGCTGTTCGGATCTAGGCTTG
>NZ_LWFZ01000233.1:0-647 GCF_001635225.1 Oleiphilus sp. HI0086 | reverse complement strand
AGGGAAGCCGCTACCCCAGTGGCACCCCTTGATCGCGGGTAGCAAAATTATGATGCATGAAAATCACATTTCGGTGCGCTCAAAAGCAATCAGCGAAAGCCTGGTTTCAGAAGACGATTGGGAAGACTACATAATTTAGTTTGTTATGGCTGTCAGGCAGATGAACTACACTAAAAATTGCGAATTAATAATGAGATGGGCTCGCTCGATCTTGTTTAGTTGATATAGGCTTAAGGATAGATAGTTGGAAAGTTTTTCATACCTTGCTGCGTGGGCAGTGTACCTGATTTCCGCGCTCGTGATGATTGCCGTATTTTGGCGAATGACCAGAAATCTCAAGCTACGTCGAACCCGGCGATCTTTAAGGGTTCTGGTTGCCGTCCTCTTGTTAACGCCTATCAATATTGCGACAGATGCAAGTATTTGGCTGGCACCCGCCTACCTTGTTGGTGCTTATGACTGGGTTTTGGGTCACACAGATAAAGCGCTTCAAGCAGGGGTTTATATTGCCGCCGCTTATGCATTAATGATCGTTGTGGTGATGTTGGAATCGGTTATGAGAAGACTCTTGGGTATGGAGAAGGCTGGATGAGTGGTATCGAAACAGGCTTGTATCAGCATTATAAGGGGGCTGAATACGAGGTACT
>NZ_LWFZ01000232.1:0-13995 GCF_001635225.1 Oleiphilus sp. HI0086 | reverse complement strand
TAGCGTACGCTATCAATGCGCCGAGATACTGTTTCATAATGATCTACAAAAGAAAGAAGCTGAACTCATTAAAATTGAAGACCAGTACGGCTTAACCGACGATAACTTTGATGCCTTTGACGAACTCATCACCGAATACGAGCGTGACGACACTTTGCTCGATACTGTCCGAGAACGCATCACTAAAGAATGCTCAAGCTAACAAAAAGTAAGAGGGCTCTATTCAATGAGCCCTTTCCTGTCACAATTTCTAATGGTAGAAACTGTCTTTCCCAAGCACTGTATATTCCAAACATATTCCCTGAGTTACTATAAGACACCTAATCAGAGGAATACTAAATGACTAACGTAGCCGACTATTTATTACTTACCGCAGCGTTTTCCTTACTGCTGTCTCTTGCCTTGGCTTGGTTAGCCTCCTTTATCCTTTACGCTGATATAAAAGCACTTAAGCGTCTATTTCCTGCTAGCCACCAGCTTATCCGAGCGCATATTGATTACATCTTGATGTGCCTATTGCTGGTAGCCTGCTATTATTTGAATGAAAAGCTTAGCCTAGAACTACCCGGCTGGGTCATTTACACCACGTGCTTTGGAGCACTGTACAACCCTTTCGGCTTCATTGTGCTAGCTATAAAACCTCACATGGCTAAGCCTAAGTCGACTAGCGATAAAGCCCGCATTCTTCTAGGCTTCTTACCCGCGACAATTGGCTACGGTTACATTATGTGGCTTACCTTGATCACATTATTGTAAGCCCAGTAATCAAACCGCTTCTTCGAGATGGTAAGTCTGTGGTTATTAGCTATGCTAAGGGGTAGAAACAAGCTTATTCAGCTCCATTACAATACAAAGACCACAAATGAAAGCATTCTCAGCACACAACTGCCTGGTTATCTTACCGGCAACTCTTCTCTTTCCTTTAAGTTATTGGTTTGTAGGCGCTAGCACCGAAAACAGCTTACTAGCGTATATCTTGACTACCCTGATATGCTGCACATTGTCTTTGGTTTGGTATCAAAAAATAGTTATTTCACCCATAAACGCAGGAATCTCTGCATTAAAAGCGAACCTCGAAGAGAAGTTTTCTTACTCGACGCAATTAAATACCCAAAACATGTCTGGCGCGCCCAAAGAGTTATTTGAAATTTTGAATCAGCGCCTGAGCAATGCTGAGCAGGCTATACAGGGGATTCACCTTAGAGCCTCCCGCTTGCTCCCTATGAGCGCAGAATTAACCGAAACCTACAGTGCCATGAGCCAGAATACGATGATGCAATCTCATCACGGCGGCGTGTTGAGTGGAGCAATAAATAATATGGTCATGGCGACCGAAAACATCGAACATGACATTGGAGATATCAATAATCATATTCTCGAAATGAATAGCGAGCTCAATAGCTTTGGCGAGCACCTACATGCAACAACTTCCTCAATTGATACCATTGAAAAGCGCATATCTGAGTCGAATGAAGTATTAGATAAATTGCGTAACGATAGCGACCAGATCAACCAGATTATCACCGAGATCACCAGCATCGCAGAGCAAACTAACCTACTGGCACTCAACGCAGCAATCGAAGCAGCCCGTGCAGGCGAACAAGGTCGGGGTTTTGCCGTCGTTGCCGACGAAGTACGTTCACTGGCCGAGAGGACTCAAAGTTCAGCCGAACAGGTAAAAAGTATCGTCGATAGCATCCACACGAGCACACATGATGCCTCCAGTGTTATGCAGTCCAGCCAGAAAGACATTCAAATAACCGTTCGAAGTGCCCAATCCTCGAAAGAAGGCTTAAGTAAGACGGAGCGGGCTATCAAAGACATTATTTTATTGGCACAAAAGATCAAAGACGCCATGGCCTTACAGTGTGAAACAGAAGAAAAGTCAAAACGCTCTGCTGATGCGATCAGCAAATTGAATAGCGAAGCTTTGCAGCATAACTCCCTTCAGGCGATTACCAGCGAAGACCTTAAGAAGTTATCCGACAGCATCAGTGCTAATTTATCTTCAATTCATATCGACGAGGTTCTCAGCTCTACAGACCGTAGAACCAAAATCCGTCAAGAGAGAAAAGAAGTTAGCCAGTCAGATACAGATGAATCTGTTCTATTCTAAGGCCTAAGGCTTAGTCGTAGATACTAGGAATAGGCTGGCGCTTGTGTTGGGTGCTTTGATAAATCTTCATCAAGCGCTCTTCAGCCCATTCTTCGATTTCTTTTCCTTCCAAAAAATCATCGATTTGATCATAGCTGATACCCAATGCGTCTTCATCTTTCTTGCCCGGTTCGTTGGACTCAAGATCTGCAGTTGGGGCCTTGGATATAATAGCCTCTGGCGCGCCAAGAAAGCTTGCGCAAGCACGCACCTGACGCTTATTCAAACCAAACAAAGGGATCAAATCCACTGCACCATCACCGTATTTGGTGAAAAAGCCGGTTATATTTTCTGCAGAGTGATCCGTTCCCAATACCAAGCCACCCAAAATACCGGCGATATGATATTGGGCAACCATCCGCTCTCTCGCTTTGACGTTACCTTTTGAAAAGTCCAAACGTTGATCGGAAGCATGTAACTGGTCTACCGAGTCCAGTGCTGCAGTCACCTCTTGATGGATTGCATCGGAAGCTGACTTTACGTTTACCGCAACTGCGTGACTTGGTTGAATAAAGTCAATTGATAGCTGCGCATCATGCTCATCAGCCTGCTCGCCATAAGGTAGCCGTACTGCAACGAACTGGAAGCTATGAGGGTGAGCATTTTCCTGGTTAAGCTGATCAACGGCCATTTGCGCCAACTTTCCACAGGTGCAAGAGTCGATGCCACCACTAATGCCAAGCACCAAAGTTTTCAAACCTGAATCTTTCAATTTCCGCTTGATAAATGCAACACGCGTATTGATTTCCTGCTCAACATCTATCTCAGGCTTAACTTTCATTTCTTGCAATATTTGCTGACGTAGACTCATTCTCTTAACCAACCTTTCTATAAAAACAGTGCCCTTGTAAGAGCCTTTCAATTAAAGAAAATCCTTACTCAAATAAACCAAACGATATGACGCTCAATAGACTGCGGCTATGTTCAAGCTTATGCATCGCCACAAACTCGCCGCCATCATCAAAGCCTTTACCTTTTGGAAAGTTTTCTCTTAACACAGCCAAAGCATCATCTGCCTGTGAAGGAAGATCCAAATACCGATAAAGCGAAACCATCATAATTAAGGCCTCTTCGACACTTGGCGACGCGGGGTAATCTTTAACAACATAGGCCGCCCGGTTTGCCGCTGCCAGATAGGCTTGGCGTTTAATATAATATCGTGCAGCATGCAGTTCATAAGCCGCAAGACGATTTCTGATTTGTATCATTCTCTTTTGCGCATCTGCAGCATAGCTACTATCGGGGAAGCGAATTAACAGTTCAGAAAAATCTTTAAAGGCCAAACGCATATGCCCCGGGTCACGCGAGGTAATATCAACCGACGAAAAGTACTGACTGGAAACACCGATATCCAAATGATAGTTCGCTACTCCTCGTACATAATACGCGTAATCCACGCTCGGGCTTTGAGGGTGTAAACGAATAAAACGATCGGAAGCGAGAATCGCGCCTTCTAGATCTAGCCCACTATAACGCGCATAGATTAAATCTAACTGAGCTTGCTCAGCATATTGCCCAAAGGGGAAACGGGACTCCAACTCTTCTAGAGCGATCGTTGCTTGAGGAAAGTTCCTTAACTTGATCGCTCGTTTAGCATCATCATACAACTCTTGTTCTGTCGATTCTTTTTTCGGAGTGGAACTACAAGCAGAAAGAAACAGGACTGCTACCAGAGAAATCACGAGTGCAAAGTGTGAACGCATAATTGGATAAGACTTCTTGAGAATAATTGGAAAATGGTATTCGTTTTCTACACATTTTAATAAATGCTCACCAGAGATGCTCTCGGTGAGGTTATAATAGCCGACATTATTTCATATTTTACATTTTGCGTGTATGACAAATAATCAAACTTGAGGTTTCAACTCCCTTATAAGTCATAATTATTCAGTCTATCCCGTGATTTCTTTACATATCGAGACCTTATGAGCCAAATTATTGAAGCTGACTTTGTTGTTCCATTAGAACTATCTGGCATGCGTTTAGATCAGGTCATTGCTGATTTTATGCCTGAGTATTCTCGCTCACGCCTGCAACAATGGATTAAACAAGGCCATATTCGCGTAAACGAAGAAATCGCGCGGTCCAAAGACAAAGTCAAAATAAATGATCTCATTGAAGTGAAAGCCGAGCTTGAAAGTCAGGGAGAGTGGCTTGCTGAAGACATCCCGCTTGATATCGTTTATCAAGATGAAGACATTCTGATCATCAACAAACCAGCTGGAATGGTAGTTCACCCCGCCGCCGGTAACCACTCAGGCACTTTAGTTAACGCCTTGCTGCATCACTTTCCTGATATCAAAGCCGTTCCCAGGGCCGGTATCGTTCACCGCCTGGATAAAGACACGACCGGTTTAATGGTGGTCGCTAAAACACTAACAGCTCACGCCCATATTGTTGAACAACTTCAAAGTCGCGAAATGGGCAGAGAATACGAAGCTATCGCTGCAGGAGTCATGACGGGCGGCGGAACCATCAACGAGCCTATTGCACGCAGCCCTAAAAACCGCAAAAAGATGGCCGTCAACCAGTTCGGCAAACATGCGGTGACTCACTATCGCGTTTTAGAACGCTTTCTCGCTCACACTCACATACGCGTTAAATTAGAAACTGGACGAACCCATCAAATTCGCGTCCATATGGCACATATTAAACACCCGCTTATAGGGGACACCACCTATGCAGGAAGAATGAAACTTCCAGCCGGTGCAAGCGATGAAGTAAAAAATAAACTTAGGCAATTTGAACGACAAGCATTGCATGCTAAAAAATTAACCCTCATTCACCCTCAAACTGGTGAGGAGATGAGCTGGGAAGTCGATTTACCTGAAGATATGCAAAACTTACTAGCGGTGCTAAGCGAACAATGAGCCCTTGCGACTTACCTACAACATGGTTAAAACCTGAATGGCCCGTCGCGAGTCAAGTAGTCGCCTTTACTACGTCTCGCTTGGCTCCCGACACGATGCCAGATAGCAAGCTAAGCAGCTACCAAGACTTTAACTTGGCCCTACACGTCAACGATAATGAACAAACTGTACGACACAACAGGACAGTACTTGCGTCCCACTGCGCCTTAAATGCAGAGAATATTCATTGGCTGGAGCAGATACATAGTAATACTCTTGTTCAGGCCGAAAGCTCATCTATCAGCACTCAAGCAGACGCAAGTTATACTCGCAAGCAGCAAGAAGCCTGTGTCGTTATGACGGCCGACTGCCTTCCGGTACTGTTCTGCAACAAACAGGCAACGCAAGTCGCTGCCGCACATGCGGGTTGGCGAGGCTTAGCTTCTGGCATCCTAACTAAGACTGTAGAAAGCTTTGACTCACCCAATGAAGTAATTGCCTGGCTTGGCCCGGCAATCAGCCAAAAGGCATTTGAAGTTGGCGACGATGTCTATACAGCATTTTGTAACAAAGACCCCGAAGCCGCTCAAGCCTTTATCCCGGGAAAGGAACCAGGAAAATGGTTGGCAGATTTATACCTACTTGCCCGGATTGAGCTAAAAGCCATTGGAGTCAGCGCGATTTATGGCGGCACGCATTGCACCTTTCTTGAAAACCAACACTTCTATTCTTTTCGCCGTGATGGCCAAGTCTCGGGTCGTATGGCTTCTCTGATTTTCTTGCGCTAGAGTTTGGGTAAGGAATTAATCAGATTCTAAACGAATATTATCAATGTAAACCGTCAACTCCTGCTTCGGCTTATACATATAAAGCATCAGATCTACAACCTGTCCCATTTCCATTTTTCTGGTCTGTAAGCCATCACGAACCTTATCTAAGGGAATACTGTATTGATTCAGACCTTGAGCAATACGTACTCTAGTCTTGAAGCGATCATGATATTGATTCTGGTGTTTCATATCATGAATTCGCAGCACGGCATTTAGCGTCTCTGGTGCTTCAGAGTAGATCTCGAATTTTAGTCGATCATAATCCTGCCAGTCTCGATGCAAGTAGGCGAAACGCATTCCGGGATAGAGGGCATCTTTATTAAAGCGAAGCTTTCCAACCTGAGATTCATTAGCCCAGTCACCAGGTGCTTTGACAACTTCAAGCTCACTGCCATTTTTTGCTAACACAATTTGAGCCCAGCCAAAACTCTCGAAGTTCGCGATCACCGGAAATAAGCGATCAGCCTCCAGCTTCACATAACATCGATAAGCTGGGTAAAGCAGGCTTGCCAAAATCAAAAACAAAGCTATTCCCTGCATCATCATTTTCCGGCTTCTGCTAGTACTTCGAAATCGAGCGAGATACCACAGCAATGCAGCCAAACAACCAAAAACATCGTAAACAAAGTCTATTAAGCTACGCTCCCGGCCTACATAAGGCTGAACCAGCTCAACCAACAAACCAAACGAGAGGCAAAATAAAAGAAGGTAAATCAGCTCTTTTAAGGGCCGAAGCTGAGCAAAAAAAACCAGCAGCAGATAGGTCGCTAAACCGAAGACCAAAGCATGGCCAGAGTTGATCAAATGAGGATAAACCAAACCTTCAGAAGGCAACAAACTGAAGAACAATAAGCAAGCGAGTAGTAATACGCCACTTGGCAGTGCTTGCTTAATAGTCTGAAGGCTTATATCAAATAACATTTATTTTGCGCTAGAAAGCCCGGACACCAACTCAGAAACAAAACCTTGAATATACAAATCGACAATATCGACACCTACCTGCCAATACGCCTGACCCGGCTTACTCTTTAAAAATGTAATGTAGGCAGAGAGGTCCTCATCATTCAAATTACGATAGCTGTAATTTGCGCCCATCAACATAAATTCGGAAAACTGCTGACTTAGCATTGGTTCCATGCTCTGCCACTCCTGATTCATACGAGCTTCTAAAGCAGCTGCCTTATTTGGATTAATAACAGCAACCGCTTCCAAAACCGAAAAATACACGCCTTTCATTAGCTGAATAACAACCTTATCAGCATTCAGAGCTAAAGAAAGCTTCTCTAGCAATTGCGCTCTATCCTGCTTAACAGACTTGAAGCTTTGCTCCTGAAAATAGCGTTGCATCTTCTGCTGAGCTTCTGGTGTACTGGCCGCCCGTTCCTCTGTACTGATGCGTTGACCTAAGGGAGAAGCCAAGAACTTAATCGCATCAGACAAATCTTCAGCACGCTGATCCTGACTCAAATAAACCATTGCAATCTGTTCACCATCAACCTTTTTCGCTGCATGAGTCACGGCCGCACTGGTCTTTTCAAAACTGACGGAACTATTGACTGACAAACGTTTCATATCAAGCTGCTGCCCCATAGAATCAGGCAAAGAAGCAATCAACTCACTCAAGCCAGAGTCATGAAGAAACTGCTTCGCTTCCTCGATACTCAAACCTTTAGCCATCAGGGGTGCGGCGTGAGAAACAAATACAAGTAATAGGAAGGCTAAAGCCCTGTTTACCAATGCGTTCATGGAAAATTCCTTTGGAAAGCGCTGACCATTTGAAATCAGTAAATAATTTTCTGCCAAGAGCAGTTAATGCAAGAATATCATAGCCCCAGAGAAAGGGAGCAGGATTAACAAAGGGTAAGGCTTTGAGGGGGGGAGAGTATAAAGATATTGAACCTCATGCGTAGCGAGACGCATGAGGGAAAGCTATTTATCTAGCCAACAATTTCTAGCAACTCGATATCGAATACCAAAGCTTGGTATGGGCCGATATCGGCGCCAGCACCTGCTTCGCCATAAGCAAGGTGATATGGAATGTATAGCTTCCACTTAGAACCCACTTTCATTTGCTGAAGTGCTTCAGTCCAACCAGCAATCACGCCACCAACAGGAAATTGAGCTGGTTCGCCACGGTCATATGAGCTATCAAACTGCTTACCGTCGATCAAGGTACCACGATAGTGAGTGCTTACAACACTTTCAGCTGTTGGTATATCACCTTCACCGGCAGTGATTACTTCGTACTGAAGACCGGACTCTAGAACCGTCACTTCATCACGCTTAGCATTCTCTGCCAAGAAAGCTTCACCTTCACCCGCAAACTTCTTAGCTTGCTCTTGCTTCTCTGCTTCAACCTGAGTCTGAATCACTTGAAACGCCGCATTAATTTCTTCGCCAGGAATCTGTGGCCCCTTGCCAGAAAATGCGTCATTGATGCCAGCAATAGCAGCTTCTAATGACAGTCCGTTAAAGACGTTAGCTAATTGTTGGCCCATTTGAAGACCAACACCATATGATGCTTTCGCCTCATTTGTGGATAAATCTAAATCCGACATAGTGATTCCTGTAAATTCGTAAGATTAATAAGTTTTGATCAAAACAATGTTTGATTGCACAAAGATATAAGGACGTTTTTATCTAATAAAAGGGGGCAATTGAATTATTTTTGAACAGGCCACGCTTTATTTTAAATGCCGCCCACCATCGAGTTCTATACTTCGGCCTGTCATGTACTCACTTTGCAGCAAGTAGTGAATTGCGCGTAGGATTTCTTGAACGCCCCCTTCCCTCGCCATAACAGATTTGCTAAGCGCCTTTTCTTTATAGGCTTGTGTATCTTGCGCATTAAATATAATTAGCGCCGGCGCGATTGAATTAACAGTCACCTCTGGTGCTAGTTTTGCAGCATAAGACAAGACGAGATTCTCGGCAGCAGCCTTACTTGCCGCGTAAGCAATATGTTTTTTACTTCCGGTAGCTGCAACATAGTCGGTAATATGAATGATATCGGCAATGCCATCCGGGTAGGCCCTGAGCAAGGGCTCAAGTGCCAGATTCAAGTGATAAGGAATATTGACATGCACATTCATCATTTGTTGGATAGTGCTTAAATCATCTTCCCGATTTTTGCTATCGGGCAACCAATCAGAGGCATTATGGATAATTGCTCTTAACGATGTATGTTTTGCACTTACTGCATCAATCAACTGACTCACCTGCTCAGGGTATTGAAAGTCACACTGATATAACTCAGCTCCCATATCCTTCAGCTTCACCAATTCCGGGTAGCTAGTTCGATAGGTACCGATCACATGATACCCTTTGGCCAAACAATCAAGCGCCAGCGCCAAGCCAATGCGCCTGCCTACACCAGTGATCAAAACAGGTGACTTACTCATAAAACACTACTCCGGCTTCCTATATTCGAGACTGAGAGAAACTGAATCAGCAAAACGTAGCGCGTGAGGTTTATCAATTCGTACTTTCGCATAGCTCACCCAAGAGTGCTCACTGCAAAGACCCAACACGTCTGACACCAGTTTTTCCAATAATAGAAAGCGACCATCCTCAACATGCTTAATAATGCTTTTTGCAATGTGTTTATAGTTCAAGGCATCTTCAACACTATCTTCCAGGCACAGTTTATTTGCAGGATAATGTACTTCCACATTAATAATAATATCTTGTTGCTTTTCCTGTTCCTCAGGATTGAACCCAATATAAGTTCGAAGTCGCAAATTTGTAATATTGATAATCGCGTTATTAACAACCATTAAAAACAGCCTTATATTTCTTATTCCAACCCACCGAGCTTAGACCTAAATCGAAGCAGCGTAAATATCTGGGGATGATATAAACAGAATTTTCAATGCTAAGCTCAATACATCCAAATTGGTCAGATACTATTTTTGCGTCTAAGCTCCATTAAACAGCATAAATAAATTTTTATTCCTAGTAACGTGATTCCTGGTAACTTGCACACTAAGAAATGATTGAATACACACCACCCTCACAAGACAAGACTAAGTCTCTTATCGAAGTAAAGCTCCCTGCTGATTCATTAGAAATAGGCATGCATGTCACTCGTTTAGACAGACCCTGGACTGAAGTACCAGTACTGCTTCAAGGCTTAACTATCGAGACACCAGACCACATCGATTTACTCCGCGAACACTGTGTATTTGTTTATATTGAAATTGAAAAAGAGTTTTGGCTTGAATCAGGTAAAGGCACCGTTGAAGCCAAGGAAGAGAAACAATACCCCGGTTTTCGTGAAGAACTCGAAATCCACGATGAACTACCCAAAGCCAAACTAAGCTATGAAAAAACCAAAGACCATGTCGATGAAGTATTAACAAGCCTGAGCAATGGTGAATCATTTGATATGGATGCTTCGCGTAAAGCGATTCAATCTTGCGTCAGCAGCATTCTAAATAATGCTAACGCCCTACTATGGCTTACACAGGTAAAAGAACAGCACAAGTATACAGCAGAGCATTCGTTGCGCGTCGGTATATTAGCAATTGCCTTCGGGCGTTTCATTGGATTAAAAGAGCACGAGCTAGAAACCATCGGTCTGTGCGGCATGCTACATGATATTGGTAAAACTAAAATACCAGACGACATATTGAACAAACCAGGCCGTCTAACACGCATCGAATATGACATAATGAAACAGCACTCGGTGTATGGCAAAGAACTATTAGACGAACAACAAGGCGTCAACAAACTAATTAAGGATACAGCACACTTTCATCACGAACGTATCGACGGCAAGGGCTACCCAGAAAAACTAAGTGCAGCTTACCTCCATCAGTTTGTACGCATGGTATCAATTGTCGATGTTTATCATGCAATCACAAGTACCCGTTCATACAAAGACGGCTCACCAGCCTTTGATGCTTTAAAAATTCTCTACGCCGAACGAGACAAGCACTTCGACTCCGAGCTGGTTGAAGCGTTTATTCGTATGGTAGGCATTTACCCTCCGGGTACTTTGGTCGAAATGACCAACGGTGAAGTAGGCATCGTCGTATCAGCGAACGCTGACTCTCGTCTGCGCCCTAAAGTTGAACTGGTCATGACAGCCGATAAAAAATTCCGCTCTTCCTACGTAATTAATCTGATTAAAGACCCGATAGACAAGCATGGTAAACCCTATGCTATTAAGGAAGGCATTACGAATGGTACTCACGGTGTAGACGTAAAAGACTATATCTTGCAATAAATTCAGGCGCTTTAAGCAGCCCGAAAATTAGATGTAACGCACAATTTCAATTCCGGAATTACCGTCTATCATTACTATCGACCACTTGTCTCTTTGAGCTTGTTAGTTCTGCTCCTCAACTGTTTAATGACATTATGAAAAAATTATCGAACTCCCAAACATTTATAAATACATCTGTTACACCACAGAAAATACAAGGCTTCACGCTAGTTGAACTGTTGGTCACAGTTGTAATCCTTGGAATCCTACTTGCCATAGGGGTACCGGGTATGAGAGGCAATGTTTTAGACGCCCGTATCACCTCCCAAACGAATGCGACCATTGGTATGCTAGCCTATGGGCGAAGTGAAGCAGCAAAGCGCCCAGGGGGTATAATTACTCTCTGCGCCAGTAAAAGCACCAATACGGGGTCCCCTGCGTGCGACACTAATAACTGGGAAGAAGGCTGGTTTATCATGTCAGATCTAGATGGCGACCAAGTTTTAAACAATTTCAATGAAGATGTAAACGATAACAACATACTAGATCCAGGCGAGGATCTAGATGGTGACGGTCTACTCGATACAGCGAACGACGAGCTGCTCAGAATCGGCGAACAGCTTTCTGGCGACAACACAATGCGTACTCTGGGTTTTCTCAATGCAGGCTTTATTCAGTTTGATTCCAATGGAGTTCCTGGTTCATCAGGCACTATTATCATTTGTGACTCACGCGGTGTAACAGAGGCTAATGCTATTGTTATGAGCGCAATTGGTCATACTCGAGTCGCAAGAGATGAAGAAAGTTCGGCCGATAACATTGTTAACGACCACCGGGGGACAAATATCGTATGTCCATAATAACGAACACTCATTCAAGCCCTTATGGCACCATGAAATATCTAGCTCCGAGCACTCAACGAGGCTTCACACTTATTGAGATCTTAGTAACCATCGTCATCCTATCGATTGGGTTATTGGGTGTTGCCAGCTTACAAATGCAAGGCCTTCGTAACAATCAAAGTGCTTACCTTCGCTCCCAAGCATCCATACTCGTTTATGATATCGCAGATCGTATGCGAGCCAACTCTGTCGCAGCAATTGCTGGAAGATATGATGATTTTGACTCAAGTCAAACAACACCTTCCAATCCTTTATGCAGCACTAGTGTTGCAGGCTGTACCGCTCAAAACCGTGCAGATACAGACTTATTTGAATGGGCCCAGCGACTAAACGGAACCGATGAATCGATAATTTTGTTACCTGATGCGAGGGGTACAATAGCACGTGGTTTAGGCAATTTCTTTACCATTGAAGTTAGCTGGAAAGAATCTCAATGGAATGATGATGAGCAAAACCAACAAGTCACTGATCAAACTTTTTCAGTCAGTTTAGTGCTGTAAGGGAGAAGACAATGAACCAAGATCTCACAGCACGCCACACAAAACCTTTATCTTCGCTAAAAGGAATGGCCGGTTTGAGTTTAATTGAACTAATGATCGCTATGACCATTAGTTCCCTGCTACTCATCGGTGTTACGAGTATTTATTTTAATGCTCGAGAGTCTGATAAATTTATTAGTGAATTATCTCGTATTCAGGAGTCTGGGCGCCATGCACTTAACTTTCTTGCTCAAGATATTCGAATGGCAGGCTATCAAGGCTGTATGAACCCAGACCCTGAAGAAGCATATATCAAGATCAGAGCCCATAACCCCCCAACCTCAGATTTTTTTAGTACCGCACTTTCAGGCTTCGAAGTCCCTTCTGTAGCATGGGCACAAGATGCAAACATCGACCCTGTCACTGGTGTCAGCCGCGGTGACTATTTCAAAGATGAAGACTTTACTAAAGAAGCTTTGATCGGTAGCGACATATTAGTTGTTCAGCGACTAACTACTGACAGTGCCGAGCTCTCTGCAGACATGGTAACGAGTGATGAAGATGTTGTGCTCGTCGATAATGAAATGGAGTTTGAGCAGTTTGATATCGCGGTAATTGCTAACTGCAACAATGCTGATATGTTTCGAATTTCAGAAGACCCGGAAGCGACAGCCACTATTACCCTATCACATGGTCTTATCACAAATTCAGATGACATCTTTATAGGTCCTTATACACGTAATGCTCGAGTAAGGGGTTTTGAATCAACCATATACTTCGTGGCAAACACAGGCAGAACAACTGAAACCGGCGTACCTATAAATGCCCTATTCCGAGCGAAAGACAAAATGGTAAACAAGGCAAACC
This sequence comes from Oleiphilus sp. HI0086, assembly GCF_001635225.1. Classification (NCBI taxonomy): domain Bacteria; kingdom Pseudomonadati; phylum Pseudomonadota; class Gammaproteobacteria; order Oceanospirillales; family Oleiphilaceae; genus Oleiphilus; species Oleiphilus sp. HI0086. The sequence goes on along the minus strand of NZ_LWFZ01000232.1, from coordinate 704 downwards.
CTGAGTTTGATGTTGAAGAGCTAATAGAAGGTATCGACAGCATGCAAATCTTATATGGTGAACTAAATAGCGACCCTCAGCATGTTACCGCAGACGGTGAAGTGATTAGCGGCCTTCGTTATGTTACCGCAGACAATGTTACAGACATGAAATATGTAAAAAGCATTCAGCTAGGTCTACTGGTTAGCGGTTCCCGTGAGGTGCTCACGAATAATGACGACGCCACCTATATTTTGCCCGGTGAAGAAATCCAACCCGAGGGCAAGTTCGGTTCAACAGTAACTTATGAGCCAGATAGACGTTTACGCCGTGAGTTCAGCCAAACAATTCAGTTACGAAATCGATAAATAAACGTATAAAAGGTGTATATAGAATGAAGACCTTACAACATCAAAGCTCTCTTAATTTAGCACGCCAAAAAGGCGCAGTACTTGTTGTGAGTTTAATTATTTTATTACTGATGACCCTTATAGGCGTTGCGTCAATGAGCTCTTCCATAATGCAGGAAAAAATGGCATCAAATGCACAAAACAACAACGCGACTTTTCAAGCAGCAGAAAATGCCGTAAGTGGACTGATCAATAAAGTCATCATAGACAAAGACACTACAGAATTAGATGAGGCGATAGGAATCGGCACTATTGGTGAACACACTTCGAGTATTAACTATGCAGTTTCTGGCTCAAAAGCTGCATCCAGCTATA
>NZ_LWFZ01000231.1:0-670 GCF_001635225.1 Oleiphilus sp. HI0086 | reverse complement strand
CGTAAGGCTTATGTCAAATTGGCAGAAGGTCAGGATATCGATTTCATGGACGTGGAATAAGGTAGAGGTCGAATTATGCCAGTCGTAAAAACCAAACCAACATCTGCCGGCCGTCGTCATGTCGTTAAGGTAGTACACCCTCATTTATACAAGGGTCGTCCTTATGCGCCGTTAGTTGAAAAGAAATCTAAAAATGGCGGTCGTAATAACAACGGTCGTATTACTGTTCGTCACAAGGGTGGCGGTCATAAGCAGCACTATCGTGTTGTTGACTTCAAGCGCACAAAAGACGGCATTCCAGCTGTTGTTGAGCGTATCGAGCACGATCCAAATCGTTCAGCGCACATCGCATTGCTGAAATATATGGATGGCGAGCGTCGTTACATTATTGCTCCTAAAGGTGTTGAAGTCGGTCAAGAGATTCGTTCGGGTGAAGATGCTCCTATTAAAGTAGGCAGTACCTTACCTATTCGAAATATTCCTGTGGGTAGTGTTATCCACTGTGTTGAATTGAAGCCTGGTAAAGGCGCTCAAATCGCTCGTAGTGCAGGTACTTCTGCGCAGCTAGTAGCAAGAGAAGGTGCTTATGCAACTCTTCGTTTGCGTTCTGGTGAAATGCGTAAGGTTCTTGTTGAATGTCGAGCTACTTTGGGTGAGGTTTCAAACAGTG
>NZ_LWFZ01000230.1:0-568 GCF_001635225.1 Oleiphilus sp. HI0086 | reverse complement strand
GCTAGGTCACGGTAGGCTGGGAACCTTGCATGCTTCATCTGATAAGCGATTGATCGCACTTCTCGATCTGTTACTTCAGCTTTGATCAAGGCTTCAAGAATGGGCTGTGCTTGAAGGTAAGATGGCCCAGCTTGCTGTGATAGCTCCATAACACTGTTGGCCATACCGTGTAGTTTGAGTTGTTTGAAGGTGTGGATCATGGTTTCAATGTGCATAAGGATGACCTCTTAGTTGATCGTAGCGTTGTGTGTTGGCAATAGGTTCTTCGTTTAGAATGAGAGAGGGTGGTGTTAGCAAAGGCTCAGGTGTTTCCTGTTCGATGAGTCGGCTCAAACAGTTCATTACATGCTGTTTTGAGGGGTGCCCGCATCGCAGAGATTCCTCAACCGCTTGCTCAACCAGCTGTTCGTCGTGATGAAGTACCAAGGCCAATATCTCGACCATTTCTCGATCACCACCTTGTCGTCGAAGTAAATACTTTTGAATGGACTTGAAGCTGTCTGGCAAGGTCTCGAACGGTGCGCCGTTACGCAGTGCTCCTGGTTTGCGTTGAGCCACGGCTAGATAA
>NZ_LWFZ01000229.1:0-1048 GCF_001635225.1 Oleiphilus sp. HI0086 | reverse complement strand
TTCCTTATGCTCTCTTCTTGTTTCGCCGTAACGATCGGGTTTTTGAAAAAGCTATTCAAGGTGAGTTGGAGGTATTGATGGAGGGACGTACAACAATTGTGATCGCGCATCGCCTATCGACTGTAGAAAATGCAGATAAAATTGTAGTGATGGACCAAGGTCGTGTAATCGAGCAGGGAACACATCAATCACTTCTGGCTGCAAATGGTGAGTACGCCAAACTTTACAATATGAACCTGGCGGACGATGCCTAGTCAGGATCAGCAACGTGCTGCTTCAACGAGCATAACCGATGCTTGGTACCAAGGTGCTGCTTGGCTATACCTGCTGGCACCACTGTCACTTATCTATATGCTTATTTTGGTCATACGGGCATGGCTATACCGCTTAGGTTTTAAGACCTCATATCGTTCCAGTTTACCCATTATAGTGGTTGGCAATATTACGCTCGGCGGGACTGGAAAGTCACCATTGGTTGCATACTTGGTGCAAGCGCTTCAGGAAAGAGGCTATCAGCCTGGTATCGTCAGCAGAGGGTACGGTGCATCAATTCCATCTACAGAGTGTCGAGAAGTGTTAGCCGATAGCTTGCCTGAAGAGGTGGGTGATGAGCCACTCATGCTAAAGCAAGCGCTTGATTGTCCGGTATTTGTTAGTCCTAATAGAAAGCTCTCAGTTCAGGCACTGGAAGCTCAAGGTTGTAATGTTGTTATAAGTGATGATGGCTTGCAACACAATGCGCTACAGCGTGATGTGGAAGTTTGTGTTTACGATGGTCAAAGAGCCTTGGGTAATGGATATTTACTTCCGATGGGGCCTTTGCGTGAAAGCCAGTCTCGAATGAAGAAGCTGGACTTTCAGGTGATCAACGGTGCTGATGATTTACCTGGCGTGAATTCATCAGAGCCTTACATTCGAATGGATTTACGACCAGGCAACTTACTGCCGTTGAAGGCTGATCCCGGTCAGGATGGTCTCAATCAAGCCTTAGCTTTGGATAAATTGTCGGGTCAGCCGGTAAATGCTGTTGCTGCCATTGGCAACCCGG
>NZ_LWFZ01000228.1:0-666 GCF_001635225.1 Oleiphilus sp. HI0086 | reverse complement strand
CAGATAAAAGTGTCGGCAGAATAAAGCTGCCTGAATGGGATGAAGCGTTTATTAGCGCTATGCGAGAAGGGCAAGTCGATGACAAGTTGCTAGCCAAAGCTGCTGAACCCTTCAGTAAGTTTTATCGTGCTCAGCAGTCTGATATGTCGGCTAAAGTGCAGGGCTTGAGAGTTTATATTAGTGAGGTGTTAGAGAAGCATTCACCAGAGCTTGCGAAGTTAGTGGTGCTCGATAAAGCTCTCGACGAAGCGTTAAGCGTCGCTGCTCGTAAACAGTTTTTATGCGTACCGACGCTACTCGCCACTTACTTTCGCGAGAGCTTTGAAAGGCCTGCCGGTAAAAATGCCGACCTGTTTGAAACGTGTGCCTTGGATGAGAATATTAAGGCCTTTCTAGCAGCTTTAAAGCGCTTGCTGATGGCAGAGCTGGAAGCGCGCTTGCAGCTCGTGCTGGGCTTGATAGAAGCATTAAATGAAACGGTGCAATCGGCAAACTGAGTGCATCGCTATGGACACAATTATGAAATTAGAGGTTACTAGTTGCTTATGAATAAGCTTCTTTTTGGGCTGGCATTTTTATTAGGCGCATTGGCTATCATCGGTATGAGCTGGGTATTCTTGGGTAGTGATACCTTGGCCTTGCTGATTACTGTCGTTATTGGTGTGG
>NZ_LWFZ01000227.1:0-700 GCF_001635225.1 Oleiphilus sp. HI0086 | reverse complement strand
ATCAAGTCCAAGCTGGCGAAGAGTGGAGCCAAGAAACAATTAATTGGGAACGAACACGCGTTGAAAGCTATCTATTGAGTGAGTTCGAAGCACTATGCGAACAAAAAATAGATATCATCGTTTCACACTTACATCGCTGGCTATATTCTCTGCCGAGTAATACCCCCATCGACAATAAAGAGAACTACCTTACATGTAGTGAAAAAATACACCTCAGTGGAGACTATCTTGCCACGAATCAATCCCGCCACGGACTTGAGTGCGCCTATTTAAGTGGCATATCGGTAGCAAAACAGATCTAATTTCATTCGGCCTGCGTATGATATACAAGGTTCGTAGTATAAGATATTGGCAACATAAAATAGCAACAAAAAGGGATAATATAAGATGACGCAAGAACATTTACTCAACCTAATCTGGTTTAGAAGTGATCTAAGGGTTTATGATAACCCGGCGCTTTCGGCTGCCATGTCATCCGGGCCTAGCATTGCTGTTTATGTGATATCTGAAGAAACCTGGGATGCCCACAATGAGTCGCCAGCTAAACGATCTCTTATCCTGCGCCAACTAGAAATACTCTCTGGCGCTCTCAGCGAGCTTAACGTTCCCTTTTATGTTCTTACAGCAGAATCCATGCAAAAACTGGAATCGAGTATTTCTGAGTTTGCCAGCCAGCTGAAAGTTTCTCACCTTTTCTACA
>NZ_LWFZ01000226.1:0-701 GCF_001635225.1 Oleiphilus sp. HI0086 | reverse complement strand
GGCTAATAGAACTTATAGCGCTAACTATCTAAGTTAATTAGTAATATTCGTATTAATATCACAATTAATCACATTCCTTTGGTAGGTACTTCAGATAGTTTTGGTCTACACTAAAACTATCTGGGCTCACCGGGGTTCGCATAACTTCTGTTCGATTTAGCATGACTACATGCACACCTCCCGAGCTCATCATCAAATTCGCGACGTAGGATAGACCATGGCCAAGAAAGATGAAGTGGAGCACGAGCCACTCACTGAAAAGCAACGAATTACTGCTCTGGAAGAGAGTGTCGGGACGAACAAAATAGTACTACTGGTTGTCGCACTCTTACTAATCGTGATTATTTCTGTTTCGATTACAGTAATAACGATCACCGTCTTCGGAGATGAAGAAGAAGAGTCCGTCAACCTTGAAGTCGTTGAAGAGCTACAGCTACAAATCTCGGAATTGACCAGCCAAAACGAAGCTCAAACTCAACAAATAAAGAGCCTTAAGAAAATATTACCCGTTATCCAGGATCAACTGGGCAATACAAGCAACCTTAAATTGCTTAACGTGGTGATGGAACAAGAAAAAGGTAATCAAGAATTTCTAGAAGCCTTACGTACCGGCATGTATGACCTGGCTCACATGCTACCTGGCTCACGTACCTGGCTCGAAGTTTACGGCGAAAAAGTTGATTTAGCCGAAGCTCATAGCA
>NZ_LWFZ01000225.1:0-809 GCF_001635225.1 Oleiphilus sp. HI0086 | reverse complement strand
AACTTTAGCCGTGGGTGCATAACATGAGTGAAGTACCAGTAAAACAAAACAAGAAAACCGCACTAAAGCTCGCAATGTTAACAGTGCTTATGTTTGGCTTTGCCTTTGCGATGGTGCCGTTATACAAACTCGTATGCGATGTCGCCGGTATCAATAGCATCGATAGTAACAGTGGGCGCTCTGAGATTTCTGAACTAAGTAGCGAAGAACTTAGTCAGTCTTTAAGAACCGTAACGGTTCAATTCGACTCGACTATAAATGGCAATATGGCATGGGAATTCAAACCTGAAGCGAAAACCATGAAGGTGAAGCTTGGCGAACGAGTCAGTACCAGCTATTTCTTTAAGAACAACAGTTCGCAGCCAGTTGAAACCCAGTCAATACCTGGGGTTACACCATGGCAAGCAAACCAACATTTAAAGAAAATGGAATGTTTCTGCTTTGAGACTCAAACCCTTCAAGCAGGCGAATCAAAAGACATGGGTTTACAGTTTGTTCTCGACCCGAATCTACCTGAAGACATTCAAACGGTAACTTTATCTTATACCATTATGAACACAAACAGAGACGACTCACTGAAAACTAATAAAGACGCATTACCCTCTGTCAGCGACTCAAAGAAGACTTTGAATAAAGCTGGCGACAAGCAAACTATTTGAATAGCTAATGGTACAAACAATTAAAATAAAGAGGACATTATGAGCACAGCAGGTTCTGACAGTTATTACGTCCCCCACGGCAGCCAATGGCCCATTATTGCTGTAATGGGAATATTTTTTACAGTACTCGGTGTCGCATTTTGGGTTAAT
>NZ_LWFZ01000224.1:0-601 GCF_001635225.1 Oleiphilus sp. HI0086 | reverse complement strand
TATATCGAGAAGACGCTAAAAGACTTATCACTGTGGGATAAGAAAGATAACCGTATTATGGAGTTGTCAGGTGGTATGAAGCGCCGTGTGTTGATAGCCAAAGCGCTGTCGCATGAACCCAAGATTTTATTCTTGGATGAGCCGACAGCTGGGGTTGATGTTGAGCTGCGAAAAGATATGTGGGAGTTGGTCCGTAAGCTTCGAGAAAAGGGGGTCACGATTATCCTCACCACACACTATATTGAGGAAGCAGAAGAAATTGCTGACCGTATTGGTGTGATCAATAATGGTCAATTAGTCTTGGTTGAAGAGAAGACAGAATTGATGCGTAAGTTAGGGAAGAAGCAATTAACCCTCGACCTGAAGACCGAGCTATCTAGTTTGCCAACGAGCCTAAAAGGTTTCGATCTAGTGCTGAATAATAATGGCCTGCAACTTGTTTATACCTACGACACGCTAGAAGATCATACGGGTATTGCGACCTTGCTCCAGCACTTGTCTGAAGAGGGGATTCAGTTTAAAGATTTAAAGACTGACCAGAGCTCATTAGAAGATATCTTTGTATCGCTTGTTAAGGAGTCCGCATGAACCGTCACGCAGT
>NZ_LWFZ01000223.1:0-675 GCF_001635225.1 Oleiphilus sp. HI0086 | reverse complement strand
TCCGCTAATTTTCAATGTAACAAAGCTGGCAAACTCTTTTTCTAGCTCAGCATCATAGTCACCGATTTGAACGGACAAAGGCCTACCGTGATCTAAGCCATGCCTGATAGATGCTTGTGCTATAGCGATCAGTTGCTGCTGATGCTGTTCATTCAAGGCATTTCTCCTTTTATAAATACGCTAGCTTAGGTAAAACTCCAAGCACCGTAGCCAACCACTCTATCTTTATCTCCAGCAGTATCACCTGAATTACACAGTGCCAAGCGATGCGGCGTCAGATCACGTTTTAGTGCGATTTGAAGTAATCCATTCACCGGGTTTCGGCCACAGGCATCGTCATATTCAATCAAGTCTGCCTGAAGCGTGTCGATAGCTTCGGCAGTCTTGCTATCCTTTTTACTAGCGACTTCGTAGCTCAGAAAATGACTCAGGTCAGAACTGATGACAAACAAGGTATCTTCGCCACCCCATAAGGAATCAATCACCTTGGCAACCTGATGCTTATCCGCATCTCCAACAACTAAGGGAAGCAAACTGAAGTCGCCTAATAGCGCTTGTAGAAAAGGTAATTGAACTTCGAGGCTATGCTCCTGAAGGTGGGCCTGGTCAAGCGTTTGAGCTAGCCCCTTAAGCTCAAGTTTTTGGGTCGCTAGGTAATCAAGTTCGATCATTCCC
>NZ_LWFZ01000222.1:0-772 GCF_001635225.1 Oleiphilus sp. HI0086 | reverse complement strand
CAAACGAGTCAGGTGTTGACCTTAAGCCGGTTATTACACTTAGTGAAACGTCACCTGGTTCAACTGATGTCACCCTCTTGGTCGGCGATACCTATGCAGAGCCTGGCTTCGTTGCGATAGACCCAGAGGACGGTGACATTAGTGTCGATGTTATCACTAGACCAAACGTCCTTGATACTCCCTCTATTATTGATACTTCCACCCCTAATAACTCCGGCATTCAAATTGAATACGATGTTGTCGACAGCCAAGGCAACAACGCGACAACAGTTATCCGAACTGTATACGTCATCGAAGAAGATACTACTGCACCAGTGATCACTCTTATTGGTGACGACCCTACTTATGTTGAACAGCTTTCGACTTATAATGAAGAAGGCGCTACCGCTATCGATAACCGTGATGGAGATATCAGCGCCAACATTATGATCAGTGGAAACGTCGATTCTGACACTGCCGGCACTTACACACTTGCTTACGATGTTACCGATGAAGCTGGCAATGTAGCCACGACCGTAACGCGCGAGGTGATCGTTCAAGATACGACTGCACCAGTAATAACACTTATCGGCGACGCAGTTGTTACACTAGAAAGAGGCGATAGCTTCTCAGATGAAGGTGCCAGCGCCGTCGACAATGTTGACGGAGATATTAGTGCAAGCATAGTAAGTTCAGGTAGCGTAATCAGCGGAAGCGTTGGCAGCTACATCATAAACTACAATGTTTCTGACACTGCTGGTAATTCAGCTATTGTTGTATCGCGTACAGTTAA
>NZ_LWFZ01000221.1:0-15305 GCF_001635225.1 Oleiphilus sp. HI0086 | reverse complement strand
CCTCGTCCGGTAACAATCACGCTTTGCTCAAAAGGCCTATCTCGCAAAGCAGAAAGAATTCGTTCTTCTTCGAGGTATTTATAGGCAATCATATAGGTCAGCTCATCCAGCACGACCAAGTTGTAGCTGTCATCTGCAAGCATTTTCTCCGCTACCTTCCAGGTTTTTTCGGCCGCTTCGATATCTGCTTCTCGATCTTGCGTGTTCCAGGTAAAGCCAGTCCCCATTTGATAGAAGTCTACATCTGGCAATTTGTTTTTTAAGTAAAGCTCTTCACCTGAAAGCTGTGCCCCCTTGATAAACTGTACTACTCCAACCTTATGGTCATAGCCCAAGGCCCGCAAAACCATGCCAAAAGCAGAACTGCTCTTTCCCTTGCCATTTCCTGTAAGCACTATTAAGACACCACGTTCAATATTGGCTGCCTCGATATTAGCGTCTACATTGGCCTTTTGTTTTTGCATCTTCTTTTTATGTGAAGCATTTTTATCTTGCTTTTCCAAGGTCGTACTCCTTCAGGAAGGTAGGTTAGATTATTTATTTTATGAGCGGGCTCTGACTTGATCTAAAGCACTGCAAACGGACTTCATTCCATCAATCACGCGAAGTGAAAAACGATGCATTACGTCACCATTCACGGAAAATATATGCTGATTTCTTACTGCTGGAATCTCGCGCCAGGTAGCCCATTGTTGTGCATCGCCCAATTCTGCACCATGATGCGAAGGAACAATGATCACTTTAGGTTTCGCCTTGAGAATAACCTCTAGACTCACTTGCGGATAATCTAGCGAAGTATCATCAAATATATTTACTCCACCACAACTCGTTAAAATTTCATTGATCCAGCTGCCCGCACCTATCGTTCTTAAGGGCTCATTCCACAACTGGTAAAAGAAGCTTATTGGCGCTTTATGATGATTCTCTTTCTGTATGCCCTGCCAGTCTTGCTTAAACGTTGCAACGAGCTCCGCGGCTTTCGCATTCAGCCCAGTCAAGGCCCCCAGCTCTATGATTTCCGTTTCAATATCTGCCATACGCTTGGTTTCACTACGATAGACCTTTAAGCCCAAGCGTTCTAGGCGATCAATATCACCGGCAGGATTGCCTCCTTCCCAAGCAACAATCAAGTCCGGTTTTAAGGCGAGCACACTCTCAAGTTGAATCCCATTGTAACCACCGACCTGAGGTATTCTCTTAGCTTCATCAGGAAAATCAGCATAGCTTGTCGTTGCTACGATTCTACTTCCAGCACCTAGAGAAAATAATAACTCAACTGAGTGTGGAGAAAGCGCTACGATTCGCTTTGCAACAAAGGGTGCGTGGGAAGTTTCGTCACTATGAGACAAGGAAGCTTGAAAAGCCAAGACTAGCAAAAGCAATAAATTAAGTACTCTGAACATAAGCACGATTTACCATCCTCGACGACGAAGAACCAGAAGAAAGAAGGCACTACCAATTGCTGCTGTAATGACACCAACGGGTAGCTCATTATTATCGATCAAGGTACGTGCAAGCACATCAACCCATACCATGAAACAACCACCCAATAATACACACGCCGTTAAAACGTGCTTACTCCGGCGCTCTAGCAACCTTCTAACAATATGGGGCACCATTAAACCAACAAAGCCTATGCCACCACAATTTGCAACCAACGTTGCCGTTAACAAAGAACTAAGCAATAACATAGAAATTCGCAAACGCTTTACATCCACTCCTAATGCGGTCGCACTTTCATCCCCCGCAAGCATGACACGCAAACGCCGGTGATTGGCAAAAAATATTGCGATACAAATAAGAATAACTAAAGACGGCATCCATAATGCTCCCCAGTGAGCTTTACTAAAACTACCCATAGTCCAAAAAATAAGCGATGCAACGGCTTGAGCATCAGCCATATATAAAACCAAGCTCGTTGCCGCGCTGAACATAAAAGAAACCGCAACGCCGGCTAATAACATTCGTTCAATTTGCGCCCCCATACCCGAAAGAGAGATAACCAGAATAACCGACACAGCACTGCCAATAAACGCTCCAGCAGTGATACCGAGATCATACAGACCAGCATCACTTAGCATTGAACTAGCTCCACCTGCGGCAATGACCAGCACAGCGCCAAATGAGGCGCCTGAGGAAATACCAAACAAATAAGGGTCAGCCAGCGGATTTCGAGTAACCGTTTGCAGAACTGCACCGGCTAAAGACAAACCAGCCCCCGCAAAGAAAGCAAGTATCAGGCGTGGAAGACGCAGATCGAGTAGTACTTGCTCATGGATAGGGTCTGCCGATGCCTCACCCGTAATAACACTAATGATTTCGGCATACGATATATTGATAGGCCCAAAACCCAAAGCTGAAACTAGACAGAACAGAACGAGAAAAGTAATTAGCAAGCAAGCTATGAACTTACCGGCAATCAGCGAACCCGTTCTAGCCTCGACACTAGTATTCATAACTAATTCTCGGAACATCTGCGCTAGGATGGCGATCTACCTTAACCTTCGCCTTGAAGACTTTGGATATTAAAGACTCATTGAGCACTTCATTTATAGAGCCTTGAGCAACCAATCTGCCACGGTCTAACACCAACAAACTATCGCAGAAAGCCGCGGCGAGATTTAAGTCATGAAATGAAGATAAAACACTTATTCCTAAATGCTTCACCTTGTTCAGCAGATCAATTTGGTAGTGGATATCCAAGTGATTGGTTGGCTCATCCATAATTAATAAGCGGGGTTTCTGCACAATTGCTCTTGCAAGCATCACGCGCTGCTTCTCACCACCCGACAAAATACTGAACAAGCAATCTTCAACAGCCGATAAGTCCATATCAGCAATAACTGAACTGACAAAACGAATATCTTCCTTTGTATCCCACTCAAACAAGCCCTTGTGGGGCGCTAGCCCTTGCAGTACAACCTCTCTTACCGTCAGCCCTAAATGATCATGATGCTCCTGCAAAATGACAGCCACCTGCTTTGCGTTGTCCCTTAAGCTGTTCTCCCAGATATCCGAGCCGCCTAAGGACACATTGCCTTTGCTCGGTTTGTTTACTCTGTAACAGCAACGCATCAAGCTGGACTTCCCTGAGCCATTAGGGCCGATTAAGCCAACAAAACCTCCTTCTGATAGGGCAAAACTAATATCTTGCAGGATCACCTTATTACCACAGTGCCACGATAAAGTATTCACACTTAACAAAGGATCAGCAGTTTTATTTTCGCTATCAAGCATCAATATTTCCTAAGAACTGCCAGGCTTATTGTTCGCATTGGATTTGAGTGAAAGAGGCAAGCCTGCGACAACTAAATCGACCTGATCACAAAGGCTTGCCAAGCTTTGATGTAACAGCCCTGCTACATCACAATATTTACGACTTAAATCGCCTAAAGGCATGACTCCCATATTGGTCTCGTTGGAAACCAAAATTAATTCTACATTTGTTAGACTGACAGCCTCGACAAATCGATCAAGCTCTAACTGGACGCGTGTTTTGTCTTCAAGCATCAAAAGATTAGTGACCCATAAGGTAAGACAATCAACAACGAGCACTATATCTTCACCAGCACGTTCCTCAAGCACTTTTGCCAACTCTAGCGGCTCTTCTATCACACACCAATGATCTGGCCGATCTGCCTTGTGACGCTCAATTCGTGCTGCCATCTCCTCATCCAGTGCTTGTGCAGTGGCAAGCAAACAAATCGACGATGCACTATTGTTTGCCATAACTAGCTCTGCTTGCTGTTCTGCATATCGGCTCTTGCCAGATTTTACCCCTCCAAGAATGAGTCTTTTCATCCGGTCTGCTCCAGTAACTCTATCAGCTTATCCATATCAATCGCTGACTCAAAAGCATTGGCTAAGCGCTCCAACTGCTTCTCACGCACTTCTTCAAGGTTGACAGTGGTATCTGATCTTAGTCCAGCCCACTCTAGCAGTGCTTGCAATGCTTCCGGTGAATCAAATATACCGTGCAAATAGGTACCCTTAACCAGGCCGTCACTACTAGTTGCGCCATCTGTACCCGCGAGAGAAGCGTCACCCGTTGATGACCCCAAATTGACAATCATCGGGCGCGCCAAGTCATGTCCTGTGGTCACTCCCGTATGAATTTCATAGCCTTTTACAGGTGCTGAACTTTCGGCTAACTCGCCCACACAATTAAGTAATTTCTTTTCAGCCAACAAGCTAGTCGCACACGAAAGCAAAGCGAAACCTTCACTACTGCCTGGCCGACCTTCTACACCACTTTCATCAGTGATTAATTGCCCTAGCATCTGATAACCGCCACATATTCCCAACACCTTTCCGCCATACCTTAAATGACGATTTAAAATGTCTTTCCAACCATTTTGAACTAAGAAACCTAAATCAGAACGAACGGATTTGGAGCCCGGCAATATGATCAAATCCGCAGGCGGAACCGGGTCCCCTACATTGATATAACGAAAATCAACATCAGGATGCAAACGCAAAGGGTCAAAATCTGTATGATTACTTATACGTGGAACAACCGGCACAATTACACGAAATTTATATTCAGAACTTGGATCGAGTATCTGCTCTGGCAAAGCATCCTCTGCATCAAGGTGTAGACCATGAAGGTAAGGCAGAACACCAAGCACCGGTTTTCCCGTATACGATTCCAGCCAGTCCAAGCCAGACTGAAGCAAGGAAATATCACCTCTAAATCGGTTAATGACGAAACCTTTGATACGCGCTTGCTCAGACTCAGACAGCAATGACAAAGTACCGACCAAATGTGCAAACACACCGCCGCGATCAATATCGGCAACTAAAATAACCGGGCAATCCACTTCCTCAGCAAAACCCATGTTTGCGATATCTCTGTCGCGTAGATTAATCTCTGCCGGTGAGCCAGCACCTTCAACAATGACATGCTGAAATTCATTAGCAAGTCGCTCATGTGAACTTAGCACCGCAGCCATCGCAACCTGTTTATATTCATGGTAAGACGTCGCAGACATGTTGCCTCTGGACTTACCGTGAATAATCACCTGCGCACCGGTATCTGTTTCAGGCTTCAACAAAACCGGATTCATATCCGTTGTCGGCAAAACACAAGCAGCGTGCGCCTGCAATGCCTGCGCTCGCCCTATTTCGCCACCATCAACCGTAACAGCACTGTTGAGCGCCATATTCTGAGGCTTAAAAGGCGCCACTTTATGGCCGCGCCTCACCAAACAACGACACAAAGCAGCCACTAAGGTACTTTTACCCGCATCTGAAGTGGTGCCTTGTATCATCAGTGTTGTCATATCTTAACCTTTACTCAATTAGTCGTTCACAACTATCGACGAGCTCAGCGTATCAAGGTCAATCCTCTCAATACCACCTGTGTACTCAGCAGCACGGTCACCCGAAGCATAACGCCCCACTCCTGTTATGAATAAATCTCCTGCAAAAAGGTCTATTTCAATTGGGTTCTTAACGGTTAGCTCTAAGCCATCTAGTTCACCAGTACCAATTGACACTTCTGCGTCAGTCAGTGTATCAATTGCGATTAGGTAGGCTTGATTCGGCGCATACGAGCTATCAAGTCCCTGAGTGACAACATACAATACGTCTTCATGGATCAATGCAGCAGAAGCATTCGGGAGGCCGTCTTCATCATAATGACTGATATCAATACTATCTAATACGAAATCATCTGACGAGCTATCAGTAACGCTTGGATCGATGACAAGAATTGACCCTTCTCCCCAGCGAATAACATAGGCTTTATCATCAGATGCGAAAAGCACATCATATGGGTTACTGTTGCTTTCGCCGTCTTCATCATTCAAACCGTACTGCCAGGTTAAGGTGTTTGGGTTGTCTATATCGTACTTCGATAAGTTATTTTCACCGTACTTACCTATTCTGTAGTAGTCACTTCCATTTACTGCCACATCGATATCAGAACGATCCGTAGCTGCAAATCCTTCAGTGTGGTCAAAAGGCGCAACTGCTTCCGCAATTGAAATATCACTAGATGAATAATCAGATGCAACACCTTTAATAAATGCACAAGCATTCGCGCAATCGCCACTCAGGTTTTCTGAAAAGGTAATGCTTCCCGGGTTATTGCTTAACTGAATCGTATCAACCACTGCGTTATTACTAGTATTAAGAATCTGAATCTGAGGTGTTGCAAAGTCTCCAACACCTACCCACAACTGCCCCGATGGGCTAAGTTCCAGCGACTGTATATCGACACTCTCGAAACCGGTAACAGGCTCCGTTACTACCGCACCCGTTGTAGGGTTAAACTGATAAAGACTACTAGAACCCCAGCTTTCGTTTCCCTGAAAGTACGCCAAAGTATCGCTAACGTAAACTGATGCGGCAATATTTCCATACAAACCAGCTGTTTCAGATTTGATACTGTTGTCACTTGAACAACCAGTAACGCCAATCGCACCTAGCGCCAATAGCCCTAAGACTAGTTTTTTACCTGCCACATTTTTTTCAATATTCATTACTTGCTCCTATTAATAGTATTTACACACTATCGATCAAAATTGATGAGCATAAGAAACAAACCACTGACGCCCGGGCCCTGGGAATCGGTTGTATTTGCTTACACGCTGACCACTAACATTCTTAATTTTAAATTCGAGTGAATCTTTTTCACTTTTAAAGCCAAGACTGGCGTTAACCTGCTTAACGTCGGGAAGTTCGGCCACACCAGCTGAATCGTAAACACCACCCGACTGCCGTACATATTCCAAGCCAACCGAACGCCCTTGGTCGGCAACCCGCATCTCAACAGTTCCGGAAAAGTCATAAACGCCCGGCAAGGACTCCCCCCTGAAGGCTCTAGAGTTAGATTTATCTTCAGTATCTTGGAAGGTGAGGTTCGAATTAATACAGACAAAATTCGATAAGTGAAGCTCATTGCTGACTTCAATACCGATCACTTGCGCTTTAGAAAGATTCTGCGGTTTGCCAATGCCTCGCGAGTTGTAAATAGTGACAATGGCATCGTTAAGATCACGATAAAACAAAGCGAGCGTACCGGATGTTCTGGTTGACTGATAACTAAGGCTAATATCGGTGTTTAGGGCTTTTTCCTCAACAAGGTCTTCATTGCCTAAAGTGAACCCGCGATCACCATACATTTCATTTAACTCGGGAAGTCTAATATTTCTGGAGATGTTGGCCCTGAATTGAACCTCAGCACTTAGCTGTGCAAGCAAACCAAGCTGGAGGTCATGATAAAACTCAGCAACCTGATCCTGCTTTATTTCATCTACGACAGAGATCCCACGAGCACTACCATTGACCAACCAAAAACCTGAATTAGACAGCCATTCATCTTGTAGCCCGACAACAGTTGTCACGCGCTGATATTGACTAGAAGTGCCTTCGATGCGTTCCTGTAGATCGTAGCCTTCGATCTTTGCGCTTAACAGTGCGGCCCAAAGATTCGCACCGGAAGAAAAACTAGCTTTAATATTTCCACCAAATGATTTTGATACAGTTCGGTCATCATTTCGCAATAAACCTACTTGATTTTTCTCATCCCGAAATATCGTTTCTTTATAAAGTCCATATAAACTATAGTTAAAAACAATACCGCGCCTAAGATGCTGCTCTATATTGGCTTGCATCGAAAAGAACTCTGAGTCATAGGTGGCATCATTGTCTGCAAGGTTTTGTATCTCTGGAACACCCTGCTCTTTATTAGAGTATTGCGTAGTTAAACTAAATCGATACGCCTCATTAACCTGCTCGTTAAATGATGCCAGAAGTGATGTATGTACAACATCATTATTGTTCTTATTTTGATCATAATCGTCGGCGTAATAATCGGGCGTATCGTTTGTATTGATGACTGTATAGTCATTGTCAGCACTAAAGTGCTCAGCAGAAAAAAGATAATTAAGGGTATCCAGACTCCCTTTATACGATGCTGCAGCACGTTTGAGGCCTTCTGAACCAAGACTTGAACTAAGTAAGCCACCGGCTTTTCGTGCACCACCGCTAGTCTTGATATTAATTGCCCCACCAATCCCGGCTTGCTCTAAATATATCGGGACATTACCCCGGTATATTTCTACCTGTTCAACCGCACCAAGTAAGAACTGGCTCAAGTCGACAGCCCCCTGGTAGGAGCCATTCAGCAATACACCATCCAAGTACACGTTTACTTGTTTACTAGATGAGCCGCGAACACTAACAGAACTGAAACTGCCAAAGCCTCCAAGATCTCTGACTTGAACCCCCACTTGGCGCTCAACTATATCGGCAACGCTTACGGCATCACTAGAGAAATCTTCTTTCTTGATAACGGTAACTAAACCAGTATTGCTTGAGGGGTCAACATCAGTCAGCTTGGGGCGTGAAGTTTGAACAAGTACTTCGTTATGTTTTCCTAATATTTCCTGTGCATAAGCATGATAGGAAAAAATTATAAGTACTAAATAGGCAGCAACAAGTCTAAGCACAACTCACCCAACAGCATGTGATGATGGCTTACGAAGGAAGTAAAAAATATACTGGAGAAAAATTACGCACAGCAATATTTTCAAATATCGCCCTCCGCAATACCTTAAATTAAGTTCTCAGGCCGGTCTCCGGGCTTATGAGCATCTGATCACTGTCAGTAGAACTAGCGCCTTCCCATGTATTAATTACACAGTGGCGAGAGCTAGTCCTGTTACTCAATTACCGTTGCGGGGGCAGCGTTGGACTTATTCACTGCTTTAACATACAGCCTTCACCAACTTCCCGTTTCATTCTTAGCAAATGGACAAAGCCAAGAACACCTGTAACGTGGGCGCTAATGTAATAATGTCAGGTTTAAAAGTCAAGTATGCAAATATTTAGGGCCAGAGTAAAAACGGCTATTTTTATTCTGGCCCTAAATATTTATTGCTCTGGAATAGTAAAGTAAAAACTTGCGCCTTTGCCAACCTCAGAGTCGGCCCAGACCCTCCCTCCATGCTTTTCGACAATCCGCTTAACCGTTGATAAACCGACGCCGGTGCCATCGAAGTCACTTTTGTTATGCAATCGCTGGAAGGTCGAGAAGAGCTTACCGGCATGTGACATATCAAAACCTGCACCATTGTCCTTAACCTTAAACACGCGCTCTGTTCTTCCGAGTTCGTCCTCTACCAAAGCAGAGCTAAATGCTATTTCTGCAGATTCTGTCTTGCTACTGTACTTCCAGGCATTGTTTATCAGGTTTTCAACGACTGAATGCATCATTCTGGCATCACCATTGATATTCATATCTGGCTGAATATAAATATCTACGACACGCAGGGGATAGGTATCGCGCAGATTGGCCACTACTGTGTCAGCAATTTCGCTTAAGTTTAGGTCTGTTCTTTTTACTTCTTTTCGCTGCATTCGTGACAGGTCCAGCAAACCGTTAATCAAGTCTTCCATCGACTTGGCACCGGCAACGACTTTCGCCAATATCCGTTGCGCTTCTTCATCAAGCTGCGAGGCGTAATCATCAAGTAAGATATCACTAAAGCCTTTGATCATGCGTAAGGGTGATTTTAGATCATGCGATACAGTGTAACTAAATGACTCCAGTTCTTTATTTGCTGAGGCTAATTCAACATTAGCCTGGTCCAGATCTCGTGTTCGCTGGGCTACTTTCTCTTCCAAACTAGCATTCAGGCCCGTCACTTCATTAAACAAACGCGCATTTTCAAGCGATATAGCAGCCTGTGTCAGTAAGACTTTTATCACACTCATGCGCTGCTCGGTAAAGACCCCTGTACTCAAGTTATTCTCTAAGTACAGAGCGCCTATTTGAGATTTTCGGTAAACAATTGGCAAACATAATACCGACTTTGACCTTGCTTTCGATATATAAGCATCCTCTTTAAACTCGCCGTCAGCGCAAGCATTTTCTAGCCAGATTGTTTCACCTAAACGAAGTGTTAAATTGATTATGTCCTGAGGAACATTCACGGACTTTTCCAGAGGTATATGCATTAAATAGGAAGCCTGATCGTTTGGTAAATCGACTTGAGCTTCTATCTTTGGCCCCTTCAGGCTCTGTACAACCAAGACCCCAATATGTGCACCTGCATTTTCAAGAATTACTTTCATCATGCTTTCAATGAGGTTGTGTAAATCCAACTCCCCCGACAGGGTCTGCATTGACTTTATGATTGACTGAAAATCCAAAGCCTCTCCCGACCTGACTGAACTGGTCGCGGATAAGCCAGTTGAAAACTGCTGAGTCAGCGTAACATTTGACGAATTACTAAATGTGGCTGGCACTGTTTTATCACGTTTCTCACTTATAGCCAGCTCAGGATAACATGCTAATAGCCTATCAATTTTGGCTTTATTCCCCCAACTCTTGTACCAGCTATGTGCCCGTTTAATCGGAACATCGGCAAGGGATTCAAAACCAATATCTATTAAGTAGCGTCCAAAGAATTCGTTTGATAAACCGGCATATTGTCTAAAGCCGTTTTCCTCGGCTTCCTTTATGGCCTGTTTATAACGCTTTGCCGTTTGTTCAAAAGGCGCGCCATCTAAGGCAAGCTGCTCTGCTTCTACCAAAGCAATTTTATGCTCATGATTAAGAGAATATAAATCGGCTCGAAGCTGAAGAATGTGCTTGAGCTCGTTTGATACTTTCTCCAATTTTTTGAATGCTTGATGACTAGCGCCTACAAAGCCCTCTCTCTGAGCACGAATAAAGGCAAGATTACTAAGGCAATATAGGTCAACCATCATAAAATGGCTTTTGAAAAGCCCGTAACTTGCAACCGCGTCAAACAAATGCGCAACCAGTGTTTCGCAATCCGCTTCGTCCCAGAAGAAGTATTCAAAACGGCAATACATGAGAAAGGCTTTGAAAGAACTACCATTGATAATTGCTAACGAGGTCGCCTCGAAGTTTTCGTCGCCAAGCAAGTATTCGTGCTTAAGATAAGATTGCCAAGAGTTTTCAAGTATCGGCAGAAAAGGAACACGCAAAGACTTTTTCTCGACAAAGGCCTTCGCCTCCTCATACTCTGTTAGTAACTCTTCAATGGGAAAGCCCGCAACCGCTTTGATCGTTGACTTCGCAGATAAGCACACCCCTGCTCTAGCAAGCTCTCCTGTCTCAATCCCGGCTTCGAAGCCTCTCTCGTAAGCGTAATATGACTCTGTGACGTGTCCTTTTAGATGTGCAAGTGACACTCCAATTCCATTCCATGCAGAAGCGGAGTCCCTACAGTTCGGATTACTTTCCAGCCACTGCTTAGCTTTTTCACCAGCTTCATAGGCTGCCCCATACTCATCTCTTAACGCCAATAGCATGCCATAGGTAGTTAAGGTCACCGGTGTTGCATCAGTTCGACCATGCAGTGTTGCAGATATCAAACTAGCCTGAATACAAACAGAAGCGAATTCTATGCGTTGCATCAAAAAGCCAGCTAAACCGAAATTAACCAAAACATAATTAGTTAAGTGATGCGACCGATCTTTACATTCTGGCCAGTTTTCAAAATCCTTAATCGGACGCTTAGCCAGCGCATCCCTTAGTTGCGATGCTTGCTCTAACATGATGGCTTTGAGAGAACTTAGGTCATCAGGAATATCAATACCCAATATTGACAAAGCCTGCCGCCCCATTTCTAGCCCAAGTGCGTAGTCTGAGCGGCCTATGGCTTGCACAAGCAGGTAGGCAAGCAACTCCACCTTGTCTAAAGGATCAATAGCATTATCGACCAGCTGGGAGTAAAGTTGCTTAGATGCTTCAAGGTCTCCGTTTAAGTATGCAGCTTCCGCTTTGATTTTATAGAGCTTGAAGCACTTATCATAACTCTCAGCCCATGCATTATCGCCCAATAAAATTAATGCCAAGCTTGAGTATTGATCAGCAGCAAGCCACACACTTGATAGCTTGGCTTTCTCAGCAGCCAAAACATTAAGCTCGATCAGGTTTTCAATTTCCAACTGATCGGAAATAAGCGAGATGCCATGATTAAGCTGCTCCACAAGCTCAAACACCCGTTCTTCTTTTTCGTCATCACTATAAGTCTTATATAGACGCCAGCCTATACTCAGGTGAGTATCGACCCTCTCTTCCTCACCCAAAGACTCATACGCTGCTTGCAACATCCGATCATGAAGGAATTTACACGATGGGATAAAACTATGAATTGCGGTTTCATGGCTCCGCAATGAATAATACTGGCTAAGTAATTTTTGGGGTACCAATACACTTTCGCCGTACTCCCCTTGCAGTGTTTGCTGAAAGCCGCCGATTACAGCTAAAAACCAATCGCCCCCCTCCTGAACAAGCAAGCCTTCTTTTAATGCCAGCCACAAAGATTCAGCAACTTCCTCCATGGGTAAGTCACTGGCAACAGCCAATGTTTCCAAATCAAATCTGGTACCCACACATGCAGCTTTTTGGAGGAGCTTTTGGGTTTTAATCGGTAGCTCAGACATGCGTTCAAGCATGAGCTCGACAACATTATCAGTTATCGACTCTAATTTTATAGTCTCCAAATCCCAAGTCCAATAGTGCTCTGAAATATCAAACGTTACGAGACCTTTCCTATCAAGCGCTTTAAGGAACTCTATCGAGAAAAAAGGGTTGCCTCCTGTTTTTGAAACAACAAGATCTGCCAGCTCTTGAACATCGGCTTGGGTACGCTGAAAAGTATCCATAATTAGCAAACGTAACTGGCCTTTTTTCAGCGGTTTTAGTTTTATATGTTGCGCCTCAAACTTTCGAGCGGCAACTTTGTTTAACATGCTTTGAGCCGGGTGCTGGCTATCAACTTCATTATCTCGATAAGCAAGTAATATAAGAAGGCGACAACCAGGTTCACTGAGCAACTCCGGTATCAGATGCAAAGTTCCGCGGTCTGCCCATTGAATGTCATCAATAAAGATAACCCAGGGCTTATCTTCTGTAATGGTTTTAATGAAAGCCTGAAAAACTAGCACGAAACGAGCAAGCGTCTCTTGTGCACCAAGAAGCAAAGGTGCCTCGTGTTTGCCGAAAAGCAGTTCCAATTCCGGAAGGAATTCAATTAACACTCTGACGTTATTACCCAAAGCTTCACCTAAGCGTTTACGCAGTGAAAGCAGCTGATCTTCAGGTAACCTTAGTTCTTGTTTTAGCCAGTTTGTCAGAGCTGCCTTAATCGCAGAGTATGGTGTATTTTGTTGGAATTGATCGAACTTACCGCTTATAAAGACGCCATTGCTCGCTGCGATGGGTTTGTACACTTCGTGAATCAATGCTGACTTGCCGATCCCTGAGTAACCGCAAACTGTCAGTAATTGGGGCCGACCTTGTTTCGCTTTATCAAAGCTTTCAAGCAAAAGGCCAAGCTCTTCATTTCGGCCATATAAGGTCTGAGGTATGCAAAAGCGACTAGATACATCGTTAGTCGCCAGCAAAAAATCATTTACCGTGCCATCTTTAACAATTGAACGCTGACAATGCAGCAAATCATGCTTTAGACCGAATGCGCTCTGGTATCTATCTTCAGCATTTTTCATCATCATTTTATCAATAATTGATGAAATAGCTGCTGGTAAAGCTGGCCTTTTAGTCGAAGCGCTCTGCTGTTGAGTCGCCATGTGGGCATACACTATACCCAGAGCATCATCAGCTTCGAATGGTAAGTCTCCCGTCAGAAGTTTATAGAAAGTTACGCCCAGAGTGTAAATATCACTTCGGTAGTCTATAGCACGGTTCATTCGCCCTGTTTGCTCGGGAGAAATATAACTTAAAATACCTTCAAGCTTATCAGGCTCGATAATGGCTGGCTGTTCGCGCGTTAATAATGAGGCCAGACCGAAATCGATAATTTGTACTCTTCCGGTATCCGGATTCAGAACGATATTTCCGGGATGCAAGTCTTTATGAATTACTTGAGCATGGTGAATCGCATCCAAGGCATCAGCGAGTTGAATAGCAATATCAAGGAATAGAGGAACAGGCAATTGATGGGAGTCTTGACTTTCAGCATAACGTTTTAAGTCCATGCCCGAATATCTTCCATCACCATACAAGGCGATAAAGAATCATCGATCAATTCCATTGCTTTAACGATGTTCGGGTGGTCAAACATCTGAAGAACTTCGTAGCTGAAAGCCATACGGGCACGCTGACTTTCTATATCGCAATTCTCACCGCAGGCACGGAGAATGACGCCCTCGCCTGTGGCTGCATTTTGGGCGCGAAATACCCTTGTTCCAACGCTTGAGAAAAGCGTTTCACTAATCGCATAATTAGGTATTTGGAACATACAACCTCATCGCCTGCTATCTTACTTATTCTTTTAAGTATAGCAGTCAAATCAGAGTAACCAGCATTATGGATGCCATGCAATAAGCACTGGCCAAATGACGCTCAACAGTTACTTAATCTGAAAGCTTATCGGTATTTCGATATAGCTGGCGACGTTCTTACCGTTGACTTGTGCAGGCTTAAACGTCCAGGAATCTTGCACAGTTTCCCAAGCGGTATAATCCAACACACCATAGTGGCTGCTTTGAATAATTAGTAAGCTCTCGACACCACCGTTGGGGTCGACATTCACTCCAATCACAACAGTACCCTGCCAGCCCCGTTTTGCAGCAATGGGAGGATATTTGGGTTCCGGGTTATCAGCACTTCCTAAAACATAGGAAGGTTTAGGTATTAACTCTAGCGCCTCAGGTTCCGTTTCCTGTACTTCTACAGGCTTTTCATCAGGTGGCTCATCGGCTTTCGTTTCGCTTGGTGGCTGATTGGGCTCAATAGAATTATTTTGCTCAATTTTTTGCTCGCTATAAAGGGCTCTAGTAGTCTCGACGGAACTCAGTACAACATCACGTATACTCGGTTTAACGATATCCTGTGATTTTGATTTCGGTACTTCGTCGGACCTGTCACTTTTCTCTCTCTTAGTCTTTTTTTGTTCAGACTCAAGTATGCTTTCCTTACTATTTTGCTTGTGTGTTTTTGGTTTTTCTGGGAGTTCCGGCCTCTTTTGTTCCACTTCACGAGGCATTTGAGCAGATACGTTTTCAACAATCTCCTTATCAGCGGGGTCCCCCTCCTCTTGCGAGGGTCTTAAGGAAACATTAACCGAAGTTTTTCCAATCGGCGCAAAGATTTCGTTCTGTCCTTCCCAAAGACTCAGCGCAATATGTGCCAAAAATGACAGTATAATCGCACCGGCTAAGGCTTTTCTTGGCCGAGAACTTGAACCACTAGCAATGGGTGAATCTATTGACAAGAACTTGTTTTCCATGGGTTGGGACTAAAGAAACGGAAACTGTGTGGAATAATACATTGAAATATAAACTTTTCTCTAAAGTTA
>NZ_LWFZ01000220.1:0-3830 GCF_001635225.1 Oleiphilus sp. HI0086 | reverse complement strand
CATTGGGCAGACGTAGCGGCAATAGAACTTACGATTAAATATTGACGTAACCAGAAGCCCGGCCGCGTAAAGAATGAAGGGCCAATCGCGATCGAAGCGCAGCAGGAAAGTTGTTTTGAAAGGCTCCACTTCGGCATAGGTTTCTGCGACAGCCAGGGACTCCAGTGATAAGCCAAACAAAGCTAGCAAAATTAGGTATTTAATCGCCCATAAACGCTCATGAATAACAAAAGGAATATGTAGCTGAGGAATGCGTAGCTTCATCGCGATTTCGCCTATCAGCTCTTGCAAGGCACCGAAGGGGCACAACCAGCCGCAGTAAACACCTCGGCCCCACATTAAGACTGTGGCAGCGACAAAAACCCAAAGTACAAAAATAATCGGGTCGAGGAGGAAGGTTTCCCAGTTGAAGTCGTTCATCAGCGATTGAACGAAGGTAAGTACATTGACAACGGACAGCTGTCCCTTACAGTACCAGCCAATAAACCCTACTGTATAAAGAAGGAAGCCAATTCTGAAATAGTGCATAAAGCGAGGGAACTTAACTAACCAATCTTGTATGAATAATACAAGGGTGAGAACCAACATGCTGAAGACCAGCAGTTTCGTTGCCGTACTCTTATCTTCCCAAACCTGTTCCCATAGCGCTTTTTCTTCTTAGATTTCTGGCGGTTCAGGCCTAATTAAAAACTCTTCGAGTGCGGCATACTCTGGTTTAAAACTGGTAAAGACGCCTTCAATAGGGCCTGTCTGGCGGCGAATAAGTAGCTCGACTTGCCAGGGTTGTCCGGGGTCAAACTTATGATGCTCGCTGACAATGAACAGCGACATTTCTTTAAAGTGCGGCGTACCCGCAGCATATAGGTCGTTAATTCGGTATTGTTCGGTATCCCTGAAGCTGAACTCATTTTTACCTTGGTGAATGACGATTCGGTCAAATATTCCTCCGCGAACATAGCCAGAGCCTTTAAAGGAATAGCCGTTTCCGAGTAAACCTATTACATGCTCGCCGGGCTTTAGTTGCTCCATCATCCATTCATATTCACCGTCACCTAAGAGTGAACGGCCGACTGTCGGGATATTCAATTGCGTATAATATAGATCGACAAAAGTGTCTTCTTTTTCTTCAAGCGGGGCTGCCTGGTCCGCAGCTTCAGTTGCCATGAAAGCATCATCGACTTTGGAATTGTTCAAATGGAAACGTCGGATCGCACCGTTGCCTGTCAGGGTCTGCCAGTCGGAAGGCTGGTAGACTTCTTGATTAATCGTGGCCGCAGCCTGTGAGGCAAATTCAGAGGCTTCGATGATGCCATGCGCGATCGCCACTTCGTTGGCGGCGCGAATAATCCCCATGTTCATCACCATCACAGTGACGGTTGCACCGGATACGCCATCGAGATACTCGGTGTTCTCTTCTGTTCCCGTGCCGACTTTTACCTTGGTGTTAACTTTTAGCCCTTGGTATTGGTCCGTAAAGTCACATAAATCTTGCTCTGGAATTCCTACCAGCAAGATAGGTTCATGATGTTCCAGAACATTGGCAGAAATGATTGTTCCTTGAGTATCCAACGTCACAAGTGTATTGACGGGTTCACCGGAGTAGGCAGGAATACGCGCGACATCATCTGTTTCAAAGGCGTAGCCAATGACTTGCTCGTCTTGGAAAATCGTTTTGATTTGAGGGTCGCCAGTTTTTTCAGAAATCGAGCTGGCATTCGGGAAAGCCTCTTGGATAAAGGGAAGAGGGGCTTTAATTGGCGTGATATCAAGCCCGGCAGAAAAAGCAGGGCTGCCGATAAGGCAGATAAATAGACAGGAAACTAATAGATACAAATTCCTAAGGGAAAAGCTTGTTCCATCAAAAGGGTATTTCATCTCGTCTGTAGATCCAATATTTAATGTAAGCCATTGACGTTGCGAACATTAATACAGTGATCTGTAGCGAAGAGAAACGAAGAAAAGCAGGGCAGTTGACCCTAATCAACTTTATACCCCCAAGGTGATAGGAGTGTATAAGGTGATAATAGATTGAGTAAGGGAGCGAGGTTAAATATAAGGTCCAGACAAATGAACGGAATAGATAACTAACTTAGCGATTAACTGCGATCACCGACATTCGGCCCTTCCCATAACCATCTATACAGAGCTCAAAATCCATGCGCTGGTTACCGCCTTTTCGACTTAACGCATCTAGTTTATCGAATGGTTTGGCGATCAGGTGGAAGTTTTCCAGCTTTAGGTCCGTGCCACTTTTTTGGTCGAAGAATAGAACCGAAATTACCTTGAGTACCATGCCGCAGTTTTCGAGAAGCTGCTTTGGGATTGCCTTTTTCTGTATTGAGTCAAGCGCATCTTCAACCGGCAGGTTATGCAGAGCGGAACCCAAAAAACAGCTTGCTTCAAGATCGAGTACGCAGATACTACGAATAGACGAGGTGCCTGATATCGCGTAAATACCTGTAATGAAGGGAAGGTGCTCGTAATTGAGTGGCTCGGTTGTTTTTTCGGTGAGTTTAACCGAAGAGCTGGTGACCGCATTAATGGCTTTATCGAATGCGGCTGCCGTAGGTAGTGTGATGCCTTTGTCGCAAGTTACGGCTGTATCTTGCTTTAAAGCATCCTCACCTTCTATTGCGCCTTGGAGGATAGGCAGAACTGCTTTATGCAAATCTTCATCGGTAAAGGGCTTGTTTACAATGAAACATGCACCCATTTCTTTCGCTTCTTTTAAACGGCTCTCAGAGGTTTCTGAGGTGACAAACCCGATGTTGCTGGGTAGTTCCAATTTATTCAATAATTGCAGCAGCTGAATTCCTGTCATTTCCGGCATATGCCAGTCACATAGAATTAGGTCAGGCGTCCAGTCTTTGGCTATATTAAGCGCATCTTTTCCGTTATTTGCCGTCTTGTATTCATTGTCGCTATAACCCAGCTGTTCTAGGCCACGTTTAACAATAACTTGCATGGCACGGCTATCGTCTACGATAAGAAATTTCATTGCGGATAAGACCCTTTGTATATAGCAAGTGTTTGAATTGCTTTATTAATTATTTGAAGCGATAGTTTATTCATTGCGCTAACTTTGTCCAATAAATACGCCGGCATATATGGTTGTTCCGTCTTCATCCTGCGTAAAGACTTCCCAATCCGGCTCAATATCCTGCATTAGCGTTTGCGCTTGTTCCTTCGTAAGCTGGATCGGCACATCTAAGTGTGTATCTTCGCTTATTTCGAGTTGTACTTGGCCTGCCAGGATATTTCCTAATTCACAGAGCGCGTCATTTGCGTCGTTTTTGCTGAGCTCTTCTTCCGGTAGCTGAAATAATAGAGAGGCGGCCCTGTAGCTAAGTTTTGTTGGCATTGCTAAAACCATTAAAAAATTGTTTTGGCCAACGATAGGTATTTCTACAAAGCACTCTAAAATGCATTCTTGTTGATGAGGCTGGGGCTCAATATATTTGAGCTCGGCACCAAATAGCTTAGTCCACACACCTGATAGCAAGCTATAAAAAGTTTGCTTGTTCATTCTGTCAGCATCCTGTTTTTTAAACGCATTGCTTCACGTGCATAGTGGAATCTCTTAACGAAAGAAGGAAATCGGCTACCTTCCAGTATAGAAAAGAATTTTATTTTTGCTCTGAATAATTGTCGGTGATAACAAAATATTACAGAACATGGATGTTATGACGTAAAAAACTGTATTATTCACAACAGAAAAATGAACAAAATAAGACTATATTTACGATTAGAATAAATTTACGTTTAATTTAGGCAATTTTTGTTGAAAGATTGCGTATCAAGGATGGCCCAAGAAGAGACATTATGCCGAC
>NZ_LWFZ01000219.1:0-386 GCF_001635225.1 Oleiphilus sp. HI0086 | reverse complement strand
CAACTTCCAGAGGACTCCAGGCATCGTCCAATTGCTTACGCAAAAGCTTCATCAATAATGCCATTGCCAATTCAACTTCTTGAGAGATATCAAAAGCGGGTGCAATGTTGACGCGATATTCTAGCCGGCTTTCATTTTTACCTTCAATGAAATCGATAACAATTGCTTTAGATATCGTTTGATCGTATCGGGATAAACATAAACAGACGTCTCTCAATGTGGCCGCGTGATAGACGGTAAGCATTCCTGAACCAAAGTCAGAACCCTTGACAACCTTTGAAAGTTGTAAGCCTAGTAGAGATTCATCGAGACGTTTAGCTGTCCAATTAATGAGTCGGATATAATCTTCCATCGACAGAAATTCGTACCCACCGTTGGAATCCTTT
>NZ_LWFZ01000218.1:0-1016 GCF_001635225.1 Oleiphilus sp. HI0086 | reverse complement strand
AAGGCCAGCGCGACAAAAACCGTAAAACTAAGACGATCAGTATCGCTAACACCCATTGCTCGTGCTACCACTGCCAATTTAGCTCCCCTACAGATTGCGTCTCTTGCTTCATATTACTTTTTACTAGCACTCAATTTCTGCTCAATCGTCGATATTAGCTTATCAGCAATTTTGATTTGGCTAACCCTTTCAATTTCCTGAATACAGGTTGGACTGGTGACATTTATTTCTGTCAGGTAATCACCAATCACATCGATACCTACAAATAACAAGCCCCTATCTAGTAAATCATCTTTTATCTGATCAACGATCCAATAGTCACGTTCAGTCAGTGGCAGCACTTCTCCACGACCACCTGCAGCCAAATTGCCTCGCGACTCACCTTGCCCCGGAATTCTCGCCAAGCCAAAAGCAACCGGCTCACCATCAATAATAAGTATACGCTTATCGCCATTCTTTATCTCAGGCAAATATTTTTGCGCCATCACCTGTTGCTGGCCATGCTGACTCAGCGTTTCGAGAATCACACTTAGGTTACTGTCCCCCAGAGTCACTCTGAAAATAGAAGCGCCTCCCATACCATCCAAGGGTTTATAGATGACGTCTTCATGCTGCTTACAAAACGCTTTCAAGCGTTGCTGATCTCTCGAGACCAAAACAGGCGGGCAACATTGGGGGAAAAGAGTCGCGTATAGCTTTTCATTACAATCTCGCAAGCTTTGGGCTTTATTTAATACTAAAGCTCCCTGCTGCTCGGCCCGTTCTAGAATATGCGTAGCGTAAATAAACTCTGAATCAACGGGTGGATCCTTACGCATAAGAATGACGTCTAACTCAGCCAAATCGGCTTCGCGCGGCTCACCAAGTTCATACCAGCTTTGCTCATCGTTACTTACCTTGAGAGGCGTCAAACGTCCACGAGCCGTACCTTGATCCAAATATAGGTCAGACATTTCCATATAGTTCAAAGACCAGCCTTTCGCTTGGGCAGAAAGCAGCATAGCGAAGGAACTATC
>NZ_LWFZ01000217.1:0-497 GCF_001635225.1 Oleiphilus sp. HI0086 | reverse complement strand
GAAAGCACCAGCACAACAACCGTCTATAAAGTCACAAAACCAGATGGCAGCATATCGTACTCAGACCAACCACAAAGCAACGCCGTCACCTTGGAAGTCGAACCCGTTCCAACCATACCTGCACTAAAACCAAGCCCCATAAGTTTTAGCTCTGCACCTACAGACGACAGCTTTCTTTACCAGTCACTTGTTATTAGCGCACCAATAGACCGGAGCGCACTCCACTCAGGCACGGGTGACATCACTGTAAGCACCATATTAGAGCCTTCATTAAGAGCAGAGGACAAACTGCGCTTTCTGCTGGATGGTGCCGAAGTTGCATTACAAAAAGGGGCGAGCTTGCTGCTAACAAGCCTAAATAGAGGAACACACACGATCACGGTCCAAGTTATCGACCCACAAAACAAGGCTCTTATCTCAGCCAGTAGTCAATTTACAGTTCATCGACCTATCGCCAGAGCGTTCAAAATTAACTAACACATAGAGAGCACCAATAG
>NZ_LWFZ01000216.1:0-575 GCF_001635225.1 Oleiphilus sp. HI0086 | reverse complement strand
TGGAGAAATAATCAGCGGCGGATCAACGATCCGAACAGGCACGGACCGCCAACAAAATATTTTGCTGGTTAAGCGAAGCAGTGATGGTGAATTAATCTGGTCAACCGATATTGACCTTGCGAAAGGCAACTATCGAAGTGACGATAAGATAACTGATCTCACCCTAGATAGTGACGGTAACAGCTATGCCATTGGTGTTAGCTATATTGTCGAAAATGACATTCAACGCTATGGCTCTTTCCTCGTTAAAGTAGATACTTATGGAGAACTAGTGTGGTCTATTGAGCTATCTAAACACGATGATGCGCGCGATCTAGAGATCCATCAAGACCAGTTATATGTTACAGGTTTTGCCACCCAAGTGTTTAACTTAGATGGCGTCAAACAACTTAAAATTGAACATGAGAAAGCATGGGATATCGAGGTTAATGATGCCGGCGACATCCATATTGTCGGCGCAGAAAAAGCAGCGAAATACAATGCTGCAGGGCAACTGGCCTGGGCTGTTGATTTACCTGCAGACCTTTACCTTCAAGCCGCTCTCGCAGTCCTATCTGATGACAGCATTGTTATCG
>NZ_LWFZ01000215.1:0-662 GCF_001635225.1 Oleiphilus sp. HI0086 | reverse complement strand
TTGCCCATGCTTGCCCTGACCTTTGGTAAACCCCTGTGCGCCGTCTAAGGCTCCTGATGCGGCAGCGACTTCCATGCCTCGGTAGAATTCATTCTTCATGGCTTCATCAAATGACTTGTCCCGGTGCTTAGCTGTCTCGAAGTACACTAACTGGCGAATGACTAGCCACCTTCCTTGTACTCAATCCTACTAAACACATGATCAGTAAGGCTGAACTAATGGGTAGCCATGCCCAAAGATGCCATTGCACTTGATAGTCTAGGTCGAGTAAATAGCGATATAAGCTATAGCAGATTGCTTCAGTACCCAGCAGGGCCAGAATACCTGCCATGAGGCCTAACAAAGCGAATTCACTCCACTGATTAAGGCGAAGCTGCTTTCGGTTAGCGCCGAGTGTCCGTAAAATTGCACCTTGTAATATTCGCTCATCGATACTTGAATAAATGGTCGCCAGTAAGACCAACACACCGCCGATCAATACTAGGATAAGTAAGTACTCAACAGCGAGGCTGACTTGCTTGAGCAAACTTTGAATTTGCGTAAAGACCATACTCATGTCGAGTAAGGTAATGGTCGGGAACTCGCGGATGAGCTTAGTAAGTTTTGCCTCGCTGCCAGAAGGGACATGAAAACTGGTTAAGTAACTAAGCGGAAGGTCCTGG
>NZ_LWFZ01000214.1:0-754 GCF_001635225.1 Oleiphilus sp. HI0086 | reverse complement strand
G
This sequence comes from Oleiphilus sp. HI0086, assembly GCF_001635225.1. NCBI lineage: Bacteria > Pseudomonadati > Pseudomonadota > Gammaproteobacteria > Oceanospirillales > Oleiphilaceae > Oleiphilus > Oleiphilus sp. HI0086. Next base: position 753 of record NZ_LWFZ01000214.1, on the reverse strand, counting down.
AAAATGCGATACATTTTCACAAGCCTGAAGTAATGATGGCTTTGGCAGAGGTTTTGAAAGTTCCTTTTGAAGCCGGTCAGGAAATGACGCAAGAGACCTTATATGCGTTTAAAGACGCTTATAAAATGGCAGATAGTGCTACTGCCGCTGCAGCTCATAACGTTGCTAGTGATGCGGGTTACGCTAATGGCATGTTGACAAACTTCTATAACGTAGTAATTGGCTCAATGGTTGGTCCTTTGCTTATCTTTATGGGTGTTGGTGCAATGACGGACTTTGGTCCAATGCTGGCTAACCCTAAAACTATTTTGCTAGGTGCTGCTGCGCAGTTTGGTATTTTCGGTACCGTTCTAGGTGCTGCTTTCCTCACAAGTATGCAAATTGGTGGTGTTTCATTTACGATTGAAGAAGCTGCTACGATCGGTATTATCGGTGGTGCAGATGGACCTACTTCTATCTTCGTATCAAGTGTACTAGCACCGCACCTATTGGGCGCGATTGCTGTCGCAGCTTATTCGTATATGGCGCTTGTTCCTGTTATTCAGCCTCCTATTATGAATGCTTTGACTACTCCTGAAGAGCGTAAGATTGAGATGGTTCAGCTTCGTACAGTTAATCAATTGGAAAAAATTCTTTTCCCGATTATTGTATTGATTCTGGTTGCACTTTGTCTTCCTGATGCTGCGCCTCTTTTGGGTATGTTCTGTCTTGGTAACTTGATGAAAGAGTCGGGCGTTGTGGACCGTCTTTCTG
>NZ_LWFZ01000213.1:0-837 GCF_001635225.1 Oleiphilus sp. HI0086 | reverse complement strand
GGCTAGCCATAATGAGCACCTTGATATTGTCTTAGATGACTTTCATAACATTGATAGTAAGGAATGCCTGAACCAGTTCGCCTACTTTGTCGATTTTCTGCCACCTTCTGTTCAAATTATCATCACATGCAGGTTCGAACCTTCGCTTCCGATCTCTCGTTGGAGTGTAAAAAACTGGGTAGACCAAATACAATCATCAGACTTGGCCTTCTCTATTGAAGAATCTAAAGCTTTTCTTCTTGATTATATGAATCTATCGTTAAGTGATGCGCAAGTAGACTCCTTGTTTGCATCCAGTGAGGGCTGGATAGCCGCATTACAACTTGCAGCGCTATCCGCCGTCTCCACTCCCAAGGCTGACCAGTCGCTCATATCTGTAGATAGGCTTCTTTCAGATGATAGGCATCTGAGCGAATATATTGTGAGTGAAATTCTCTCTCAACAGCCGCAAAATGTTTCAGACTTCTTATTGAGGTCTTCATGTTTACTCCGCTTAAACGCGCAGCTTTGCGACTCGATGCTTAATATCCAGGGTTCTGCGAAGATACTTGACCACCTTTATAGAGCAAACCTCTTCATTACCCCCTTAGATAATGAACATAGCTGGTACCGTTATCATGAGATGTTTAGAGAGTCGCTCCTTCGAAAAATTAAAGTAGAGCAACCAACACTTCTAGAAACATTGCAGAAAAGCGCTATTGAGTGGCTTGTCACGCATGAACAAGCCCATGAAGCGATAGAGCAAGTTGTTCAACTTCAAGATTGGGATCTTTTAATACAATTGCTTGAAAAAAATGGTAACAACCTAATACATGAAGGGCATCACTTACTCGTTTT
>NZ_LWFZ01000212.1:0-724 GCF_001635225.1 Oleiphilus sp. HI0086 | reverse complement strand
TCCAATTTATGAACTTGATGCGGCTTTATTCTTCGACCGAAGTTCTTTATTCAGTGAAAGCCAATTCTTCAAGTCATCCACGATTCGCCACAGCTTGGAACCACGAGCTTACTATGTGAATGCCAAGAGCGTAGACCAAGATGCTCTTCCTAATTTCGACAGTACCTTACCTAGCTTCAACTATCAGCGACTGTTTAGTCCCTATCGCTTTAGTGGCGGTGATCGAGTCGGTGACAATAACAGCCTGACGATAGGTATCACCAATCGTTGGACCGACATGCAAACTGGGCAAGAGAAAGCTATTGTCAGCATTGGCCAGGTTTACCACTACGATGATCGCGAAGTTGGCATAAATGGCGTTGGAGAGGCCGACCGCAAAGACTCCCTGCTGGCGACCGAGTTTATCTTCCGTCCCTATCCAGGTGTAGAGCTGGCAACGAGTGGTTTATGGGATGCCAGAAACAACCAGACCCAGGAAGGCAATACGAGTTTGCACTTACACAGTCAAGACTACCGTCATGTGCTGAATTTCAGCCATCGCTATATCCAGGGTGAGCTAGAGCAAATCGACACCTCTTTTATTGCGCCTATTTATCCTCAAACCAGTCTAATAGGCCGTCTTCGTTACGACCTTGAGGAAGAGCGCAGCATTGGTTCGCTTGCAGGCATTGAATATAGTAGCTGCTGCTGGCGCGTTCAATTGCTAAGTCAATCTTATCTAGAT
>NZ_LWFZ01000211.1:0-1040 GCF_001635225.1 Oleiphilus sp. HI0086 | reverse complement strand
CCCAACTGCCAGAAAGTCACAGTATTATGCGGCAGTGGAAATAATGCCGGAGATGGCTATATTGTCGCTGCGCTAGCCAAAGCTTATGGAATTGCATGTAATGTCTACTTTCTTTCGCCTCCAGATAAACTTGTCGGTGATGCGCAAAGTGCATACCAGATGTGCTTAGCAGAAAACGTAAGCTGCGACCACTACTCAGACAAAAGTCTAGCATCAGAGACCGACAATCACATTATCGTCGACGCTCTATTAGGTACCGGTCTTAACTCCCCTGTCAGAGGCCTGTATGCTGACGCTATTGAAGCAGCAAATAAATCTACTGCCCCGATATTAGCGATTGATATTCCATCGGGCTTAAATGCCAATACGGGCAGTATAATGGGCACCGCAATCGAAGCCGACTGCACTGCGAGTTTTATTGCCCTAAAACTGGGCTTATTTACCGCTGAAGGTCAACACTATACTGGCGAACTATATTACGACGACCTGGAGGTGCCAGCCAAAATTATTAATGAGCAGACGCCTATCGCTCATTGCTTGTCACTGCAGAAATTACTAGATCAAGTTTCTGTCCGGCCCCGCCATTTTCACAAAGGTAATTGTGGGCACACCCTCATTGTCGGCGGAGACCGGGGCTATGGTGGCGCGGTACTCATGGCTGCTGAAGCAGCACTTCGCTGCGGCTCAGGCCTGACGAGCGTTATCACCCATCAAGACCACTGCTCTGCATTGCTATCACGCACACCAGAGGTCATGGTCACCTCTACTGAAAATACTCAACAAGTTGAGCAATTGCTGGACGCGGCAACGGTAATTGTAATCGGTCCGGGCCTTGGTAGATCTGCATGGTCAGAAAAGTTACTGCAAAGGGTTATTAAGCTCGATAAGCCGCTGGTGCTAGATGCAGACGCCTTGAATATCTTGACTAACAAACAGAATTGGATCAACTCGGTTGATAAGGAAAATCAAGGTAAACGCATATACACTCCCCACCCTGGTGAAGCTGCGCGACTGCTCGGGCATGGTAGCGCTGGCCTAAT
>NZ_LWFZ01000210.1:0-652 GCF_001635225.1 Oleiphilus sp. HI0086 | reverse complement strand
ACCAATCAAAGTTCCTCGGCCACCTACCGCTACCCAGATCACCATTTCGATAGAGTTAATGGGTGAGAATTCACCTGGGTTAATAATACCGACTTGAGGAACGTACAAGGCACCCGCTACTGCCGAATCACAGCTGAGTAGACGAACAACCAAACTTTATAGCGCTCAGTACGATAGCCAATAAAACGTGCTCTGTTTTCACCATCACGAATCGCGACAATAACCTTGCCAAAGCGTGATTTAAATATCGCATGACTGGCTAGCAACACTAAACACAATATGACTGAGGTGGCGACAAACAAACCAATTCGCGTGCTGTCTGCTTGTAAATCAAAGCCTAGTATCTCTTTGAAATCTGTTAAGCCGTTGGTCCCGCCAAAACCCATCTCGTTTCGGTAGAAAGACAGCATCAATGCATAAGTCAGTGCTTGCGTCATGATCGATAGATATACACCCGTGACTCGAGACCTGAATGCCAACCAACCGAACACGAAAGCTAGCAAGCCAGGCACCAATGCCACCATGATCATCGCAAACCAGAATTGATCCATACCCTGCCAGAACCAAGGTAGCTCTTGCCAATTCAGAAAGACCATAAAGTCAGGTAGCTCAGGGTGACCATAGACACCACGGTCACCAATCTGACGCATTA
>NZ_LWFZ01000209.1:0-670 GCF_001635225.1 Oleiphilus sp. HI0086 | reverse complement strand
AAAACACGTGAACTGCTTACTAAAGACGAGGTTGACGTAATTTTCGGTTGCTGGACGTCATCTTCACGTAAAGCGGTTCTTCCTGTCATTGAAGAGTTGAACGGTTTGTTGTTCTACCCTGTTCAGTACGAAGGTGAAGAGTCGTCTAAAAATGTTTTCTACACAGGTGCTGCGCCAAACCAGCAAGCGGTTCCAGCCGTTGACTACTTGATGAATGACCTTGAGGTTGAGCGTTGGGTACTTGCAGGTACTGATTACGTTTACCCACGTACAACGAACAAGATTCTTGAGGCATACCTTAAGGCTAAAGGCGTTGCAGAAAAAGATATCATGATCAACTACACGCCTTTCGGTCACTCTGATTGGCAGTCAATTGTTTCAGACATCAAGAAGTTCGGTAGCGCAGGTAAGAAGACAGCGGTTGTTTCAACAATTAATGGTGATGCAAACGTTCCTTTCTATAAAGAGCTAGGTAACCAGGGTATTTCTGCTGAAGATATTCCAGTGGTTGCATTCTCTGTTGGTGAAGAAGAACTGTCTGGTCTAGACACTAAGCCACTTGTTGGTCACTTGGCAGCTTGGAACTACTTCCAAAGCGTTGAAAGTGATGTAAACGAAGAGTTTATTGCAAACTGGAAGTCTTACATCAAAGACGACAAGCGTGTGACTA
>NZ_LWFZ01000208.1:0-915 GCF_001635225.1 Oleiphilus sp. HI0086 | reverse complement strand
GACCCACACTTCATCTCCATCTTTAAGCCCATCAACATCACTATCGTTATTGTCAGGCGAGGTGCCTAAAATATGAACCTCAATGCCATCTAATAACGAATCGTTGTCGCTATCAGGCTGCAAGGGGCTATCATCCTGCCCATCCGCTAGAAAATCATTGTCAGTATCTGGATTTAGTGGGTCAGTTAACGATAACGTAAGTTCTTCATTGTCATCGATCCCATCAAGATCAGAGTCTGCTAAGAGAGGATTGGTACCTATAGCTAGCTCTTCGCTATCAGTAAGCTCGTCGCCATCTGTATCTGAACCAAGGGGGTCTGTGCCTTCCTGATCAGCTCGATTAATTTCATCAAAGTCTGAAACACCATCTTGATCGCTATCCTCTGGACTTGGGCATGATACAGCCTGATAGGCAATGCACGTCCCATAACCCAACTCTTCGATATTGCTTAAGCCATCACCATCTTGATCATCAAGGGCATCATTAACTTCATTGCCATCGCTATCAACAGTATCGAAAAGAGTGAAGGAAAGATTAAGCTCAACATAGTCGCTCAAACCGTCGCCATCACGATCTTCGTCACCATCTCTTATACCATCATCATCTGAGTCAGTATCAAGAGGATCTGTTCCCGTAATCAAAATCTCCTGCCCATCGCTTAGACCGTCGTTATCACTATCGCTGAGTACAGGACTAGTTAACTGATCTGCTATTGAAATGGGAGTACAGAGAACTTCGCTTAACTCAAGACCTAGTTCAGTAGCATCATTCAGGCCATCGAAGTCAGTATCACTTTCAGCAGGATTACTTACTCCAAGTTCTATGAAATCACACAACAAGTCACCATCTGTATCTAAGAATAACGGATCTATTGTTAGGTTTACGTCAGGCTTACGTAAACGAAAATCGTCTGA
>NZ_LWFZ01000207.1:0-745 GCF_001635225.1 Oleiphilus sp. HI0086 | reverse complement strand
CAAGTTTCTATCTTTGCACCACTTAAAGAACTAATCCCTTATGCCAGAACTGATTTACAGAACTGATTAAGTAGTGCCTATATAAAAACGCCCCGCAAGTACCGCAATCAGCGCTTTACAAACTAAAACTCCGGATCCCAATCAACTTCAATGGATCCTGCTTCCAGATCTACCGCCAAGACAACCTGATCTGGCAAGTAAGGAATTAATCGCTCCCTACCGTCCAAGCTATCCTTACACTTTTTTACTACCAAAACATCGTTAGATCCGGTTTCAATCAAATGATCAACACGACCAAGTAAAACCTTCTCTTCTACATCAGACCCTGAAGCAAATACTTTCAGACCTTGAAGCTGATGCCAGTAGTAATCACCGCTAGGCAGTTCCGGCAATTCTTCTCGAGGTACAGAAATCAACGAACCACAATACTGCTTAGCCTCATCGCGATCATGACACCCCTTTAACTGGGCGACCAGACCATTGCCATGAGCTTTGCAGCTAAGCACGGTTACCGATCCGTTCTTGCTGCCACCTTCGAGAGTCCAATTTTTATATTGGCAAATATTTTCTTTAGGCTGAGTATAGGAAAACACCTTCACCCAACCCTTAACACCGTATACCGAGGTAATCTTACCCATTACAGCTTTTTCTGTAGCTTTGCTCATGAGTAATTATTTCCAGCCGGTATCAATGTTAGCTTTCCAGACTACTTAAACGGCCTTACGCAGCTTTAGCAGACTCTTTC
>NZ_LWFZ01000206.1:0-463 GCF_001635225.1 Oleiphilus sp. HI0086 | reverse complement strand
CAACCAGCAAGCCTTGCGCATCTTCGGCCATAAACAATAACTCATCAGCGATGCTTTCTTTATCCAGACTATATGAAGAGTAGTCTTCGCTATCCATAAAAACGTATTCATCACCATCAGCATATGAAAAAGTTACCGGGCGGCGGTCCAAATCTGCAAGTGACAGCATATCGGAGTCTTTGAAAGTTTCATCAATCTTATGGTTTGTCGCCACATTGTACATACGCATACGATACAAACTTCCGCCTGCACGGCCTTGTGGAACAGAGCGCTCGATATCGCGNACAATATAAGCTTCACCATTCATTTCAACGGCAGCGTTCTTCTTAATTTCACTTGCTTTAGGCATTCGTTTTAACTCCTGAATATTGTTTATGGCCGAAGATGCGCAAGGCTTGCTGGTTGTGATGGTAAACGAGGCTCCGGTTGCACTGGAGTTACCTAGTACTGTTGAGCTGGAAAT
>NZ_LWFZ01000205.1:0-711 GCF_001635225.1 Oleiphilus sp. HI0086 | reverse complement strand
TGTAAGGAGCTGTCTAAACACTTCCTTAATCAGTCAGTTGTACTAAGTGAAAAACAGCAAAAAATTGCTAACCTGACTCAAGCTATCCAAATACATCTCGCAACCTCGTATAAGATAATTCTTATCGATAGCGTGCCTAACATTAATAGCGAAAAAGTCAGGAAAAACTTTACTTGTGCTGCTCATAGGATGATGTCCGAGTATGGGCAAGTCCTGCTCCGATCTAATCAGCTTTATATTCACACTCCCAGAGATATCTGGGTCGAAATGCATCAGGTTTTCTACTTTGCTGAACAACACAATTTACTGAAATATACCGTTGCAGACGATCAAAGAAGAGACGGACGAGAAACTCGAATAGATCAAGTCTATAAACAGAATCTCTTACTAAGCTGCTGTCGCCCTAACCAGCTACGTCAAAACGATATACAGATTGCTTATTACGCTTTCGAATTGTGGTCAGACCTAGTTGACATCGGTGCCGATCAAATCGATGAATCAGTCTTTGTAATCAATATCGAGCAAGATCTACCACCTCGATACAAAAGCTTACTTAAAAGTACCAGTGCCAGCCATTATGGCTTTAACACGACCGAACTAGTGAGCAGACTAAATGAACACCTTAACACTGAAGTAGAGCAGGCAAAGTCAAAGAAGCGTATTGAAAAAGAGCCGATCATAGCACTGCCTAAGCATATTTCCGACGTCGTT
>NZ_LWFZ01000204.1:0-550 GCF_001635225.1 Oleiphilus sp. HI0086 | reverse complement strand
TTAACCAGTTAGGAAGCTGGATTTCTAAAGAGTTTGCGTAGGGGTCAATCATCTTTTACACGGCTTTTAAGACTGAGTAACTGGCGGTTATGTGTTTTCGAGAGTGTGATAATAGCCAGAATCGCGCCTACCAGTGCAATTGCCATATCAGATTGAGTATCCCAATTATCGCCTTGAGTACCTAAAAATGCTTCTGCTGCCTGGTCTGATAAGAGTGCGACCCACCATTCGATAAGTTCATAAAATGCGCTGAAGGCCAAGCATATGCTAATAATATAGAAATTGAGCCAGCTGACGCCGTTAACGACCTGCTTTCGAATAAGGATTTCTCTGGCAAGAATGGCTGGGACAAAGCCTTGTGCGAAATGGCCAACTTTATCGTAATTGTTGCGGTCCAAGTCCCAGGCTTCTTTTATCATGTCGAACAAGGGGACTTCTGCGTAGGTGTAATGTCCACCAATCATTAAAATGATACAGTGAATCAGGATTAGGAAGTACAGCAGGGGCGTCAGTGGAAAGCTTCGCCTTGTCGTAACGATTAATACCAGGC
>NZ_LWFZ01000203.1:0-670 GCF_001635225.1 Oleiphilus sp. HI0086 | reverse complement strand
AACCAGCCGCGGATGCATCATTCAAATTGAATGGTGTACCGATCACGCGCTCAAGTAATGAGATTTATGACGCTATTCCAGGTTTAACCCTGACCCTGAGTGGCACAAATGATGGTTCGCCAGCCGCTTTATCTGTTCAAAATGATCACACTGCTGTGGTCGAGAAAGTTTCAGAATTTGTAGAGAAGTTTAATGCTCTACAGACTTTGGTGAACGACAATAGTGAGTTTGACCCTAGTGGTGGGGCTGAAGCGGGCATTTTGCTTGGTGACTCGACAACTCGAAGTATGATGAATCAGGTACGACGCGTATTGGGTTCGACGGTTGGTGGTTTGGAAAATGCAAATGTCCGTAGTTTGGCAGATATTGGTATTACGACAGATTATCAAACTGGTTTGCTAAGCCTAAATGAAGACACTCTTAGTGATCAGCTTGATTCGCACCCAGATGATGTTTCGGCTTTGTTCAGTGATCAAGGGCGAGCCAGCGATGCTCAAGTAAGCTTTGGTACTGCAAGTATCAACACTAAGCCGGGCAGTTATGATATTAACATAACGACTGCTGCGACAAGAGGAGAGCTATCGGGCGCTGTAAGTTTAGGTGCTAGTACAACTATTGATGCAAATAATGATGAATTCACCATTAGTATTGATGGTACTGAAAGTGGTTC
>NZ_LWFZ01000202.1:0-606 GCF_001635225.1 Oleiphilus sp. HI0086 | reverse complement strand
TGTTTCAGCCACTTGACGAGTGAGGTTTTCCTGAATCTGGAAGCGTCGCGCATACATGTCGACAATACGAGCAAATTTAGACAGACCCAAAACCTTGCCGTTTGGCAAATAAGCGATATGGCACTTGCCAATAAAAGGCAGTAGGTGGTGTTCGCAAAGAGAGTATAGCTCTATGTCTTTTACAATAACCATTTGGTCATTGTCAGACTCGAACACCGCGTTATTTACTATATCATCAAGGCTTTGTTGATATCCCTGAGTGAGAAATTGCATAGCCTTGGCTGCACGAGTCGGTGTATCTAATAAGCCTTCGCGAGAGCTGTCTTCACCAAGACTTTCAATAATGGCTTTATAATTTTGTGATAAGGCGTCAAGCATAAGAAATACCGAAGATGTGGGAAATGCCGGATTTTACATGCTTGGAATAGCTGGGGAAAGCCTTTTCCCACTTGGTCAACCTAATTTGCAGATAGCGTTTAGCAGAAAGTAAGAGACAATTAGTACCGATCAATTGCGAATCGAATATTATCTGCTTCCGCTTTAAGAACTTGGTACATAAATGTATTGGTGCCAGCCTTTGCTTTTTCAGCTTGCAGGCACTTGTTT
>NZ_LWFZ01000201.1:0-945 GCF_001635225.1 Oleiphilus sp. HI0086 | reverse complement strand
GCTAAAGTCACAACAGGAACAAAAAGCCAGTTTTGATCTGATTTTTCTAGATCCACCGAGCTTCTCTAATTCTAAACGAATGCAGGGGGTGCTGGATATTCAGCGTGATCATGTCGTACTCATAGAGCAGTGTATGAGCTTGCTGTCTGAAAAGGGGGTGCTGGTTTTCTCGAATAACCTGCGAAGGTTTAAGCTTGATCCAGGCTTGAGCGCAAACTATAAGGTCACAGACTTTACCAAAATGTCAGTGGATAAAGATTTTGAGCGCAATAGTCATATTCACCAATGCTGGAAAATAGAGCGCGGCTAGGAAATTTGCTTAGTCGGTTTGAGTAGTGGGCTTATCCTTAGAATTCAAACTTTAGGTAGGTACTGTACTGATCTATTTCGATATTCGTATCAGTGTCCTTGAGCAAACGACCGTATTCAAAGGATAAATACCACTGATCACTCAGCTTATAGTCTCCTCCGATAATCCAGCTTAAACTGAAGTTCGTTTTAAATAAATGTGACTCGGCCACGAATGGGCTGGGTTGAACCGCTGATTCCGCGTTAGAAATAGCACTTTCCGAGACGGTTCTAATAACTTCATGACGCGTTACATCTGCTCGGTAGTAAGATAGTCCAAGTAGTGCGTAAGCATTAAAATAATCTGTAATCTCTTGCTCGGCTCCCATATATGTCGCAATCCAATGATCTAGGTTGACATCCTTTGCTCCTTTAAGCGTGTCTTCTTTGATTCCCTTGCCGTAACGAAACTCTGCTTTGAAAGTGTCATCTAGGTAGCTACCATAAATAACGCTAAGGCCGTAGGTTTGTGCAGTAAGGCCGCTGAATGATAAAACCGGAGAGCCTTCAGTTCTATCTTCGTAAGATACGCTGTCAGAGCGGACGAGATTAAGGTTGAGCCTGTTGAATTCGTTCAAAGAAAGACCGACAGATAAG
>NZ_LWFZ01000200.1:0-715 GCF_001635225.1 Oleiphilus sp. HI0086 | reverse complement strand
ATATCTTCTATCGTATTACTGTGACTAATACGAATCACATCCTGGTCGATAATAGGCCCTTCGTCCAAATCTTGAGTGACATAGTGACAGGTTGCACCAATCAATTTCACGCCTCTGTCATAAGCTTGATGGTAAGGCTTTGCCCCAGCAAATGAAGGTAAGAAGCTATGATGAATATTGATCACGCGTCCTGCATATGTCTCACACAGGTCAGCAGGTAAAATCTGCATATAGCGAGCAAGTACCACCAAGTCGGTCTGGTATTCATCCACCAAGCTACTAACCTGGTCGAAAGCAGCTTGTTTGTTTTGTGGGTCTACCGGCACATGGTGATAAGGAATATCGTGCCATTCAACCATACGGCGTAAATCATCGTGATTGGATATCACTGCCACAATTTCCGCATCCAGCTCATTGCTGTGCCAGCGATGTAGTAGATCCGCTAAACAATGGGATTCCTTTGAAGCCATCAACACGACGCGTTTCTTAGTATTAGAATCGCTAATACTCCATGACATGGAAAACTCTTTGGCAATGGGTTCAAACACTGTTTTGAAGTTTTCCAGATCAAAAGGAATCGAACTCGCCTTGATCTCATTGCGCATAAAAAACCAGCCGTTCTTCTGGTCGGCATGGTAACTCGCTTCAGTGATCCAACCATTATAAGTTGCCAGAAAGTTACTGACTTTTGCGACTATACCAGTACGGTCAGGGC
>NZ_LWFZ01000199.1:0-951 GCF_001635225.1 Oleiphilus sp. HI0086 | reverse complement strand
CACAACCACTCAATAGAACACTTGATACGAGCACGAGAGACAAGAAAATTTTATTCATTATCTTCTCCTCCCTTTCTTCTTCTTAGATTGCCTACTTTTTTCTCTGTCTGCCTCAGTACCATAACGATATGTCTTCGCTTGCACAGTCATTTGCAGCTTATGACTGCTGCGCCCCTGACTATTTCCTTTAGACTTACTCTGCATCTTGGAAATATTCATATCATGCAAAGTCACGATTCGAGGCAAGCTTGCAACACCACTCACAAAAGACGCAATGTCATGATAAGTGCCGGCAACCACGATCTCCATTGGCAATTCAACATAGAACTCTTTAGAAACCTCGGGTTTCAACTGAATAGACTCAATTTCTAAGCCACTTCCCAGCCCGGTATTGGTAATATCTTCAAGTAGACCCGGAACCTCTGTTTTTGCAGGTAACTGCTTAAGAAGCACACCAAAAGATTTTTTCATGTCGTCCATCTGCAGACGAAAAGCCTCCAGATTTGCCACTTTATACGCTCTACTTTCATATTGTTGCTTCAAGTTTGCTTCTTCTGCAGCGACTCTATCAAATTCAGTATATTGATCCTGAATCAGGAAGAAATAACCGCCTACAATCAATACTAAAAATACAACAACTAAAACGACCGCTTTAACAGGTGCAGGCCATGAGCCTGCATTATTAAAGTCTATATCATTGGGATCAAAGCCTTTCAGGCTTTCCATAGATTCAGAAAAACCCACTATTTAGTCCCCTTTTCACTTGATTCCTGATCTTCAGCTAACTCAGGCGTCACCTGCTTAACACTAAGATCAAAACTATTTAGAGTCCCGTCATCACCTTTAATCGCACTCACGTCTTTCAGATTAGGGTTAGAAAACCAGACTGATGTTTCAAAGTTTCGCATCAAACCTGAAATACGGTTATTAGATTCAGCCAAACCCGTAATC
>NZ_LWFZ01000198.1:0-1162 GCF_001635225.1 Oleiphilus sp. HI0086 | reverse complement strand
AGATACGAGCTCAGCATAGACGGCATCAAGTTTCCATGGGCTCCAAATAAACTGATCAGCCACTTCAAGACGGTGTGTATACCCACGTACTCTAAAGTCTAGATAGTCTGCGTTGTATACATACGGAACACCAACGATTGCATTAGCGTTGGGAGTAGATACCACAAACTCTGGTGGTAAGTTATAAGGCCTGTCATTTCTTAGTGCAAATTTCTGTAGTGTCTTATTACCACTTTCATCGCTTATTTCAACGACAATATCTGTATGCCCACCAAAGCTGCCGGCAGTTGTCCAGGTAACTCTTGGATAGCTAAGCAAACCATTGGCATCAATAGACATGTTATAAGCGGGATCTACTAACTGGAAAGTTAATTCCTCCCCTTCAGGATCAAATGCCTCTACCTGATAAGAATATGATGCTTCTGAGGTCGTTAGCAAAGAAGGCATTGATGTTATCACAGGAGCCTGATTTTCTATCGCTTCCGTCCATGTAACATCCAGTGTGGATATCAGCTCCATTACTGTTGCTGTGATGGTATCGACTCCAGAGTTCAGCCCAGAGTAACAGAAGGTCGACTCACCCACTGAGTCAGTCATGACATAGTCAAAATCCTCATTTTCCCCAGTTGTAGCAAATGCAACTCTTACTCCTGCAGCTGGTTTACCTTCACTATCAACTGTTGTCGCCATCACGCATAGGGACTCACCAATTGAGGCAGAACCATCACTTGAGCTAAGGTCAAGTGATGCGACATCACCTGGTAAACTAAACGCCATGCCTCCAGAGTATGCATATGATTCATATCGAGCATAACCGTAGTTATACATTCCCATCGGCTCACTTGCCTCCAAAAAATGAGACCCCGTTTCAATCTCTATTTGAGCAAATGAATATTCAGTACCAGGTACCTCAGTAAATAGGCTTGTATCTACACTATTTCCATTGAGTTGGACAGAGCCGACCGCTGAAGTTGCTATGACAACATTAATAAAGTTTCTATCGATCGTATAAGCAGGTGTATTAACCAAATAGCTTTTGAGGTATTGCTCAACGGGGGTGACCACCACCATCGCTGGATCCGCTTCCACTAGCGCGGGTGTGCCTCCATAACCTCCATCAAGGTTTTGCCCCGCCATATACTGCATGACCATCACGGGATGA
>NZ_LWFZ01000197.1:0-611 GCF_001635225.1 Oleiphilus sp. HI0086 | reverse complement strand
GACGGTTTAACCGATGAGTTAGAATTAGTAAATGGGACGCTTGTAAATGGCAGTGACTCCGACAACGATGGACTTGAAGACGGGTTAGAATTGTTACTCGGCACTGAACCTCTTTCCGCTGATTCCGATGGCGATGGTTTATCTGATGGTGTCGAGAAGTATTTGACTTCAACAAACCCTCTTATACCAGATAGTGATGGTGATCAGCTTAGCGATGGTGTCGAAGTTGCTCTTACGCTTACCGACCCGTCAAGCTCTGATACCGATAACGATGGGGTTTTAGATCGTGAAGAGGAGTCTTCACTAGCTATTGACGATAAGACCTTATATCAGGTTTTATACCCTGATGATTTGTTAGCGTACAACAAAAATGCTTCTGAGTCTTTCGTTCCTCAGGGGACGTGTTATGCCACATGGCTAGCCAGAAATAAAGCTGATGAGATCAAAGTGAGCTTTGAACCTCAAATAGACGAATCTAGTAAGCAGGAAGTTTTATTTTTTAACGATACTTGGCCTGAAGTAATTAGATTTCAAGCTGATCAAGGAAGGTTTACCAAGGCAATCGGGAAAGGCGATATAGATGCGAGAATTACCTCCGCTAATTACGCGCG
>NZ_LWFZ01000196.1:0-820 GCF_001635225.1 Oleiphilus sp. HI0086 | reverse complement strand
GTTACATCGGCGACGACTTTGTTAGTGCTGTTTGCCTTGTACTTTCTTGGTGGTGAAATGATTAACGGCTTTGCTAAGGCGCTTTTGATTGGTGTGTTAGTGGGTACGTATTCATCTATTTATGTTGCTAGTAATGTCTTGTTGTCGATGGGTGTGAGCAAAGAAGATTTGATTGCTCCAGTTGTCGAGGACGAGGAAGGAAACGCTATTGATGACCAACCTTAAAGTCAGGTAGTCAAATACTAGCCATAAAAAAGGGAGCAGAAGCTCCCTTTTTTATGGCTAGTATTTAGCGCTCTCAAACGCGCTACCTTAGAGGCGTGTTTGAAAAGTATTAAAGCGCTGGACCAATGCTTTAAAGAGCTTTGGATTGGCAACGATGATTTTGTCTTCTTTATCGCTAAATACACCGCCGTTTAGTGTACCTGTCAGTGCGCCAGACTCCTGGCATAGCAGCAGAGCTGCTTCAAGCTCTTTAGCGTTTACCTTGGTTAGTATTGCTGCATCAATTTGGCCAGCGGCAACCATGGCGACATCAAGAGCATCGCAATTGCTAACCTGCATTTGACCGACATTGCTTCCCACTTCACTAATAAAGTCAGCAATGACGTGAGATTCGGCAGGTGAGTCGAATTGATTTATGGTATTGATTGCAACCGTCGCTTCAGCTAGCGATTTAGGAGAGGTACAACGAATTCTTCTGCCATTAAGTGCTGCTCCGCTTCCACGGCTTGCTGTGTATTCATCACCATTTGTCGGGTTAACAAGTAAGGCGTTTTGAGATTTTCCTGAAGACTTATGAACAAGTGAAAAAGCCGTT
>NZ_LWFZ01000195.1:0-704 GCF_001635225.1 Oleiphilus sp. HI0086 | reverse complement strand
GCGTAATTTCAAGGCAACTTGGTGCCCCTGAAACCGTTCATAGTGATTTAGCTTATATAATGGACGATCCATGCCTGGCGAAGAAACCTCCAAGGTATACTCTCCGTTTATCGGATCTTCTACATCCATTACACCACTCAACTGACGGCTCACCAGCTCACAATCTTTGAGCTCTATGCCGCTTTCCCTGGCCTGTTCCTCAGTGATATTTTCATCTACTTCACCAGGGACTTCAGTTTCTTGTTTTTCTTCGGTTTGTGCGCTTTCAATAAACACACGCAACACAGAGTGCTTACCCTGGGACATATATTCAATACCCCAACACTCGTAACCCAGCCCTTCAATGACCGGTTCAATCAATTCTTCTAACAGCTTCTTTTTTGCAGACAATGGCAGTACCGTTTTTCATATTTCAGAAACAAAAAATGGGCATAAAGCCCATCACACGAAAAAGCCACCACAACCTTAAACAACCGAGCCTCTGAGTAACACTCAAGAGACCACCAAAGGCGGCTTTTACCAGATTTTTCTCACGCATCGTTGATTTCCACAAGCTAACATCTAATAAATCAACATCAGCAATATTAATCAAAGCAATAAACAAGCTTGGACTATACTCGTGCGCAGCAATATTCGGCCGCATTATATGCACCAAACCTTAATGGGTCAACCGTTAAGCACTGTACCTTACAGTTCATTACCCA
>NZ_LWFZ01000194.1:0-487 GCF_001635225.1 Oleiphilus sp. HI0086 | reverse complement strand
ACCAGCCGGCTTCATTCATACGGTTAACAAAGGCTTCGGTGTTGCAGTAGCTAGCCGGTTCGTCTTCGTTATAGGCAAAACATTGCTCTCCTCTGCTATCTGCAAAACCTTCCGAACCACCGTTTGAGCTTGCGTCAGTATTGTACCAACTGTAACGATCATCGGCGTCATTTAAACCTTCGTCTCCTGGTGTTTCGTTGCCTTCACTTTTTACTTCCCACATTAAGCCTGTGACAGAGTCTTGAACGCAGCTCCATTCAGCATCTGAACTATCCGTTTCAACGCCATCCTCATCGAACTTTAAAAAGCTGAAGCCTGCACGACCATCGCTATCATCGTTATGTGTTAGCTCCCGACCTAAGGAACAATCCTGTTGGTCGATGGCTTCCCCGGAACAGTCTAGGTTATTGCCGCTAGGGTAGCTTGCTCCCCAGGTAATACCGGTTCCATTTACGCGAATATTAGTCGCCGGTATTGGGCCGACCAC
>NZ_LWFZ01000193.1:0-504 GCF_001635225.1 Oleiphilus sp. HI0086 | reverse complement strand
GATGAATATCGAATGTGGCGGCGATGCTTTGGGTGAGTTGGAGCACAACTTCCGTTTTAACGATGCCATCATTCGTGATTTGGTTATTCGTCAGAAGGAAGCGATTACTGAAGAATCTCCTATTAAAGCTTCTCAAGGTAGAGATGACCGTCGCTCTGCGCCTAAGCGCCCAGCTGAACAAGAGTCAAGCTCTGAAGAATCTGTAGAGAAAGTTGAAGATGCAAGCGCTGGTGACAGCGAAGCGGCATCAGAAGAGTAATTTAATTTTAGGAGAAGACTATGTCTCGCTTTTTTCGTCGTCGTAAGTTTTGTCGCTTTACGTCTGAAGGTGTAAAACAAATCGATTATAAAGATTTGGACACTTTGAAAGGTTATGTCACAGAAACTGGTAAAATCGTACCAAGCCGTATTACTGGCACAAAAGCTCGTTACCAGCGTCAGCTAGCAACTGCTATCAAGCGCGCTCGTTACTTGGCACTTTTACCTTACACAGACAATCACCAC
>NZ_LWFZ01000192.1:0-780 GCF_001635225.1 Oleiphilus sp. HI0086 | reverse complement strand
AAACTCTCGAACAGGTTTAGGTAAAGATCTAAAGCTTCGAGAATATCAAATAATTATCGATACCTTGCGTCAAGAAAATGGCAGAAAGAAGAATGCTGCCGAGAAGCTAGGTATTAGCCCAAGAACCTTGAGGTATAAGCTTGCTCAAATGAGAGAGCAGGGTATCGATATTGCAGCTGAAATGGCTGCCTAGGTATCGAATTGAGTGTACGGGTGGCTCTGCTAGTTGCCTGTTACAACAGGATTTCGTCAATCTGCTGATGATCTGTATGGGAGCGTATGCTCCCTTTTTTTGTTATTGCTAAGAATTAGCAATGCTATCATGTTAAACCTTCCAATCTATCTATAATTTCAGCTTGTCTGTGAATTGGCCCGCTTTATGCAGTTACTAACTTAAGCGTATTTTTAGTAACGAAATTTTGACAAGGGGGATGTATGTCTGGGATTAACTCCGTAGGGGCTAGAGCAGATATCAATCAGGTGCTGGCTGAGATGAAAAATCTGCGTGCGCAGGTTCAGAAAACTCAGGTTCAGACTGAAGAAATATCTCCTACAAAAATTAATGCCACCCAGGAAGCGAGCCAAACACCTAAATTCAGTGACATGCTGTCTAGTGCGGTTGGCTCGGTCAATGATACACAATTAAAAGCGGGTCAAATGGCTAAGGCTTTTGAGCAGGGTGACCCAAGCGTTACGCTTTCGCAGGTAATGGTGCAATCTCAGAAAGCATCGGTATCTTTTCAGGCGTTGACGCAAGTAAGGAATAAGGTTGTACAGGCG
>NZ_LWFZ01000191.1:0-1000 GCF_001635225.1 Oleiphilus sp. HI0086 | reverse complement strand
AAAATATGGAGATAGGCCACAACGTTATTCACGGTCAATATGATTTCATGGGCGATGAAACGTATAACTCTGACTATGAGTGGACGATGACTGGCACCGCTAACAACTGGAAACGAGCACATAACCATCACCACCACGCATATACCAACGTAATAGGTAAAGATACCGATTACGGCTTTGGTCTATACCGTTTTTCTGAAGATATTGAATGGAAACCGATTCACTTGCTACAGGTTCCATTCAATGTCGCCAATGCATTGGCATTTGAGTTTTCGGTAAGCCTGTATGATCTTCAGCTTACTCAGTACTTGCTACCAAAATGGTTACGTCAGGCAGAACACGATGACCTACTGCCTCTTCCGGAAGTATTTCAGGAACTTAAAGAATTTGTCGCCAAAGCAAGCAAGAAAGGCCTCAAGGAGTATGTCTTCTACCCCGCACTTGCCGGGCCACTAGCACCAAAGGTTCTTGCCGGAAATGTAAGCGCCCAAGTAATTAGAAACGTGTGGGCTTTTGCTGTTATTTACTGCGGTCATCTACCTGATGGCAATTTCACCTTCACTGAAAAGGAAATGGAGGCAGAGACAAAGGGACAGTGGTATCTACGCCAAATTCTTGGTTCCAGCAATTTTGAAGGGGGCCTTTTAACTCACATTATGAGTGGGCATTTGAGTCACCAGATAGAGCACCATCTCTACCCAGACCTGCCAGCGTGGCGTTATCGAGAGCTTGGCCCAAAAGTCCAGAATATCTGCGAGCGCTATGGCGTTCCTTATGCTAAAGGGAAAATGGTGCCAATGTTAGGTACCGTTGCCAGGCGCTTGGTAGAACACTCTCTTCCCGAAAAGGTAAGCGAAAAAATTACTGAAAAAGTACCTGGTTTGGCCTCTATTAAAAACAAGTTTGCTAGTTTGTTAAACACTGCCAAACCAGGAACTGCCGAGATACAGGTTATTTCACCTAAAACAAAGTCATCCAAGAGTAAGCTGAGCGCTGCGTA
>NZ_LWFZ01000190.1:0-686 GCF_001635225.1 Oleiphilus sp. HI0086 | reverse complement strand
CATTGCTAGAGCCTTGTTATCTGATGAAAACTTCCAGCTTCTCGGATAAGCTAGTAGGCAAGCTTCGCGCATTCCAATCTTCTGAAAAAGGAAAGAACACCCGCTATGACACAAGAAAATCAGAATATTTCCTCTAGTGACAAAATTATTGTTACTGTCGATGGTCATATTGCTAAAATTACTATCAACAATCCACCTGCAAATACCTGGGACTTGGAAAGCCTTGGCGCGCTTTCAAGCGTCATCGTAAAACTCAATGCAATGAGCGGAATAAGTGCCTTAGTCATACACGGGCAAGGCGAAAAGTTTTTCTCTGCTGGTGCAGACCTTAAGCAGTTTAGTAGCGGCGACAAGATACTTTCAAAAGATGTTGCACACCGTTTTGGCGAAGCATTTGAAGCCCTTGCAAGTTTTAAGGGTGTATCCATCGCGGCTATCAATGGTTACGCGATGGGTGGAGGTCTTGAGTGTGCACTTGCCTGTGATATCCGTATCGTCGAAGAACA
This sequence comes from Oleiphilus sp. HI0086, assembly GCF_001635225.1. Taxonomy (NCBI): domain Bacteria; kingdom Pseudomonadati; phylum Pseudomonadota; class Gammaproteobacteria; order Oceanospirillales; family Oleiphilaceae; genus Oleiphilus; species Oleiphilus sp. HI0086. Next base: position 180 of record NZ_LWFZ01000190.1, on the reverse strand, counting down.
GGCTCAGGTTGCACTGCCTGAAGCAGGTGTTGGTCTTTTACCATGCGCTGGTGGCACACAGCGGTTGAGTTGGTTAATTGGCGAAGCGTGGGCAAGTAAAATGATCTTGCTCGGGCAGAGAATGGATGCCGAAACAGCCGTTCAAACCGGATTAGCACTAGAAAGTGTACCGAAAGGCGA
>NZ_LWFZ01000189.1:0-746 GCF_001635225.1 Oleiphilus sp. HI0086 | reverse complement strand
AGGTTAAGTCTCGCCGTGTTGGTGGTGCTACTTATCAGGTTCCAGTTGAAGTTCGTCCGGCTCGTCAGGTAGCGCTAGCAATGCGTTGGTTGGTGGACTACTCTCGTAAGCGTGGCGAAAAGTCTATGGCTTTGCGTCTAGCGGGTGAGATTATCGATGCAGCCGAAGGTAAGGGTGCAGCGGTTAAGAAACGTGAAGATGTTCACAAGATGGCCGAAGCAAACAAGGCTTTCTCTCACTACCGTTTCTAAGGTATACGAGTGTTATATGGCCTGCATTTTATGCGGGCCTTTTTGGGTTTAAGAGGATAAAAAATTGGCACGTAAGACTCCAATTTCCAGGTATAGAAATATTGGTATTTGTGCGCACGTTGATGCTGGTAAAACAACGACAACGGAGCGAGTTCTTTTCTATACAGGCTTGTCGCATAAAATAGGTGAAGTGCACGATGGTGCGGCGACAATGGATTGGATGGAGCAGGAGCAAGAGCGAGGTATCACGATAACCTCTGCTGCGACCACGTGTTTCTGGTCGGGAATGCAGCAACAGTTTGATCAGCATCGCGTGAATATTATCGATACGCCTGGGCACGTTGACTTTACAATTGAAGTAGAGCGCTCGCTCCGCGTGCTTGATGGTGCGGTTGTGGTTTTGTGTGGTTCGTCAGGTGTGCAGCCGCAAACTGAAACGGTCTGGCGGCAGGCTAATAAATATGAAGTGCCGCGCATGGTCTTTGTTAATAAGAT
>NZ_LWFZ01000188.1:0-4470 GCF_001635225.1 Oleiphilus sp. HI0086 | reverse complement strand
ATTTGTGTCGAATTGCTGATTGAATCGCTTGGGCGCAGCGGTCTTCGAATAGGCGTCTGTTAGCCGTATCGGTAAGTGCATCGTAGTGAGCGAGGTAGTGAAGTTGATTTTGAGTTTTTCTGATGTCGGAAATGTTTTGGCCAATCAAAAGAAGCTGCGTCTGCTGGGATTCACCGTCATGATTGCTAAGGTGGTTCATGTTCCAGAGCATGGTGTGCGAAAGCGAGTCGCCACTGATAATCTCGCATTCCATATTTTCTTTACTAAGGCCGCTTTCGAGTACCTTGGTAAATTTCCATGCTGTCTCGTCCTGAATATTTTCTGGAACAAACATATCGATGAAATTATTGCCTAGCACTTGTTCTTTAGTATAAGAAAACTGAACTTCGGCTGCTGCATTCCATTGTTTAATTTTGAACTTCTTATCAAGTACGATGATCGGGATGCCGGCAGTTTCGAATAGTGCTCTGAAACGAGACGAGGTGTTTTGTAGACTCTTTTCTGCCTGCTTTCTGATGTAAACCTCATCGCGAAGTTCTTGGTTGGCGCTAAGTAAATCTTGTGTGCGTTGTTCAACAATATCTTCGAGCCTCGCTTCGATTTTTATTTGATCTGAACGGAGGGTGTTGAAGTAAAGGGTAGTTAGAATAACGATCAAGCTAGCAAGAGGTAGAGAATATTCTGGTATTGATAATTGCTGTGTCAGTGTCCCGGCGTTAAGGAGGTGCAGGGTGATAATCCCAGATACGAAAATAGCAATAGTGCAAGCGAGCTGGTTAAATCTGGTTGAAGCCCACATTAAGATTGGAATGATTAGAAGTATAAAGTGAGGCTTTTCCTTGGTGGTAAAATAAATGCTGAGGATCGAGATTGAAAGCCAAACAAACCACTCTAAAGGATGTGTGTTTTGCTTGATACGTTGTGCATGGTTTTGTGCCGCGAACACGATGCTTGGAATGGTGGTCAGACTAATAACATTGGAAATCCATAAGTAGGCTATTACCCTTAGGTCTAGTGTGCTGTCGCCGTCATTGGTGAGCAAGCTGACACCGAGCAATGTGCTGATTAAGGCGCTAATTATTACGCTGTGGGAAATATAAAGGATCAGGTTTTTACTGTTTGATAAAGGATTACCCTTGGTAATAGAGAGCTGGAATGACTTCCGGAGCACATAACTTTGCATGCAAAGGCTTAACGAAAACAGTACTGCAGTACTAAGTTCTATATCACCGTCAAACCATGCGTTAGATGCTTGTGATAAAGCGACTGGGGCTAGGAATATTGCGGGTAGACTGACTAGGCCGAAGCAATAAGTAAGAGAGAGTGATAAACCGTAGGCTATGCTGACGTAGGGCATGGCATTCTGAAGTGTCGATCCGTCATTGATAAATAATTGGTCAAAACCTAAAGCAATAAACAACAGGGTGAGACTTATGAAAAATGCGGGTATGCCGTGAATGCGAGCGCTAGAGATTTCTGGCTTAAAACTTAGATTATTTGCATTCATTGAAAGTAAAGCCAGCTTAGCTCGAAGGTGAAATTATATAATGGGCCGCATGGTAAATATGGTGGATTGTCTTCTTGTTTTATGACGAATTTAGCTGTCTGAAGACATCACCATAATGATGAATCTATTCTATCTGTAATAGCCAAATGATTGTCTAACTGAAGTGTTTCGGTATGTAAATTTATGTAAGCTGGCGTTTTTCTGTTTAGATATCAATCCGCATTGAAAGGTCGATAGATTTGCAGTCTTTTGTCAGTGCGCCGATTGAAATAAAGTCTACTCCCGTTTCAGCAATTGGGACCAGCGTTTCATTGGTTATGCCGCCAGAAGCTTCAAGCTTGGCTTGGCCTTTATTTAGTTTTACGGCCTCGTTTAAAGTGCTGATAGGGAAATTGTCGAGCATGACGATATCAGCCTGAGCTTGTAAGGCTAGTTGCAACTCTTGTATAGATTCAACTTCAACTTCGATGGGCTTTCCGGGAGCTAGTTGCTGAGCTTTGTTAACTGCCTGTCCAATGCCGCCGCAGGCCATAATGTGATTTTCCTTGATTAGGAAGGCGTCATAAAGGCCAATGCGATGGTTGTGGCAGTCTCCGCAGGTAACGGCATGCTTTTGTGCTAGGCGCAGTCCAGGTAGGGTCTTACGAGTATCCAGAAGCTTTACTTGAGTGTGTGCAACCAGGTTTGCGTAGTGTTTAGCTGTCGTTGCAGTGCCAGAAAGTGTTTGCAGAAAATTAAGTGCGGCACGTTCTCCGGTTAGAATGGATCGGGCAGAGCCACTAACAGTAAAGAGAGTTTCGTTTTGTGAAGCGTTGTCTCTGTCATTGACGAACCACTTAATTTCAAGGGTTGGATCAATTGCATGAAAGACGGCGTCAACCCACTTTGTACCGCAAATAATCGCACTTTCACGGGTAATTACTTTCGCGCAAGCCTGTTTGTCGGCATCAATTAGCTGAGCAGTTATATCACCGGAGCCGACATCTTCCGAAATTGCAGCGTTAACGTTATTTTCGATGGCTTTTGAAAGTAATTCGTTCATATTTTGGCTCAAGCTGTTCAGGCTGGGTCTGGTGAATACAAAGGATGCTTAAAATTAAAAAAAGTCGAAAGTATTGCTTACTTTTATTTAGCGGCGCCATTATATAGATTATTTCGGATAATGCTAAGTGGCTTAGCTTGTTCTCGTTCACTATATTGTTAGACGAGTAGTTGTTGTGCTGGGTTTAATAATTCACATTTTTTGTGAACTGGTTCAAGCGGAAACAAAATGTGACAGTAGTCATAATATTGACTCGCTATAATGCAAATAAATGTTAAATAATTGACTCTTAGCAAGTGGGCAGTTGGGGTAATTATGGCAGAGCCAAAGATAGTAGGGATTCACGGCGGCAAAACTATTTCAGGAGTATCCGCTAAACCGCTACCGAAGTTAGTCATTGTCGTTAGAGATAATTTTAGACTTAAAGTGCAGGATTTATTACGTCATTTGTTTGATGGTGCGGATGATGCGCTGTTTGAAATGGCCGACAAAGCGGGCACTAATGGTGACCAAGCGTTGTATTTCGATGCGATGAGAGAGCTTCGTTTACAGAAGCGCCATATCGCAAATGCCGTTGTAAAGCAGTTGTTGACTAATTTCAATTCGCTTACCAGTGGTCCACAGGTGAGCGGCCCGTCTGGTGACTCGATAGATTCATTGGATCTTATTGATAAGGATGAACTTGAGGTTAATGTCGCAGTCGATGCGATGGTGTCGAGGCTTAATCAAGGTATTGGCACGGTGCTCGAGGAGCTTAGTGCTCGGGTTTCCTTTATACTTGATGAGAGTGAAGTATTTTCTAAAGACTTTCCCGCGTCCCCGCATAAGCTATGTGATGCCTTTGCAAAAGCATGTGACTGTCTCGATTTTGGCATCCGAGCAAAGCTTATCGTGCTTAAACTATTTGAACGCTATGTACTGTCGAAAATGGCGGCAGTATATAAAGATTGCAATCAGCAGTTAAGGCAGTCAGGTGTACTTCCCGCATTAACGATCGGTATTGGCAAAACAGCGCGTACAAATAGCAGCAAGGCTGTTGAAATGCTCAATAATGTGTCAAAGACGGATACGATTAAATCAAATGGTCAGCTCGAGAATGCTACGCCTGATATCAATGGCTTTGATTCTTCAAGTGTTCCAACGCTCGGTGAAAATCAGTACCTTTCTCAGGGTATAGCTTTCGGTGAGTTGCGCTCTCTTCTTTATTCAGGTCAGCCCGCAAGTTCAATCGATGCAGGTGTTGGTGGTATGTCTAATATCATTCCGCAAACACATATTATTCAGCAATTATCGGCGCAGCAAAATCGGTTCTCTGGCCAGATTTCAGGTGATCAATTAGGTGGATATCAGCGTGTTGATTTTCGTAGTTTGTTATCAAGCTCGAGCGAATCTTCTGAGGGAGGGGCAATTTCCTCAGTGGACTCCGATGTCATTTCCCTAGTTTCAATGTTGTTCGATTTTATTCTTGATGATCGTCAGCTTCAGCCCGTTATGAAAGCGTTAATTGCAAGGCTTCAAATTCCTATACTTAAAGTAGCGATGCTAGATAGAAGCTTTTTTGATCGTGGCGGGCATCCTGCTAGAAAACTTCTGAACGAAATAGCTGCTGCTGCACTTGGCTGGACCGAAACAAGCGGTAGTAAGTCAGATAGACTGAAGGGAAAAATCGAAGCTGTCGTTGATAAAGTGCTAAACGATTTCGATGACAATCTAGATATTTTCCAAAGCTTATTAGATGATTTTATTAAATTTATAGTGATTGAAGATAAGCGTGGTCAACTTGTTGAGCAGCGCACAAAAGATGCTGAAAAGGGAAAAGCAGCCAATGACCTAGCCAAGAAGGCGGTTGATAATGCTTTAAATGCAATTTTAGCTGATCAGCAAGCAAGAGCGCGTAATGTACCAGAATGTGCAGAAGCTT
>NZ_LWFZ01000187.1:0-374 GCF_001635225.1 Oleiphilus sp. HI0086 | reverse complement strand
TTATAAGGTGGTAGATGGTGAAGTTAAGCTCGGCGCACCAAAGGAGACGGTTCTGAAGCCCATCTATTTTCAGTCTAATTAAATGAATAGCAAGGAGGGAGGAAAAGCTCGCTTCTTATTCTATCTTTAGCTTTATAAGGCCGCCCAGAAGGGCGGCTTTGTTTGTTATAGGGTTCGCTTGCTTAGGTGAATATCGTTTTGTGTGTGCTTTTTATTATGCGGATATGGATCTTACAACAAATTATGTAATTGTTAGGTGTTAGCCTTTAACGATTTGTTATTCAAAATGAACCCTGAGCGCGTAGTCTGTCGGGGTTTTTTGGGTTTTATAGCGCTGATTTTAATATTTAGATTGTATATACTGTGCGCCGATT
>NZ_LWFZ01000186.1:0-720 GCF_001635225.1 Oleiphilus sp. HI0086 | reverse complement strand
GGTCATTCGGTAGAGGGCTCGAAGCCCTCTATGTAACAAGGAAGGTTTAGAAAGTCGTCGTACGATCGACTTCAATCGCAGCATCCATTGCTTCCAGTAAGGCTTTGCGTGATTTTAGCTTAGTACCGTGATGAGCCTTCATATTCAGCTTTTTATACTCTTCAGCCAACGCTTTAGCTTCAGTCATTAGCTGATCTGCATCGACAAGCTTATCCAAAAATCCTGCATCAACAGCCGTTTCAACATCAAAGATTTCTGCATTCATTACCGAGCGATTAAAGTAGTTTGTCGGGATACGACCACGCGCCATTTCAATGCCTGCCTGGTGCATTGTCATACCAATCGCCACTTCATTCAGGCCTAGCTTAAATGGACCTTTAGCACCAATACGGTAATCGCTACATAAAAGAATAAAGGAGCCTTTGGCAATCGCATGACCGCTACATGCAGCAATAATTGGCGTAGGAAAAGCCAACATTCTACGCGTTAAAGTAGAACCTTCTGCCACAAGCGCAGTCGCATGATCCATACTCTTCTGCATGGTTTTCAAATCATATCCACCCGAGAATATACCTTCCTGACCAGTGATAATAACCACCGCTCCGGTCTCTTCAGCATGATCAAGCGCTTCATTCAATTCTGCAATGACCTGGTGAGAAATTGCATTCACCTTACCGTTTTGAATTTTGATCGTGGCTACTTTATCTTGCAACTCAAACT
>NZ_LWFZ01000185.1:0-625 GCF_001635225.1 Oleiphilus sp. HI0086 | reverse complement strand
AAGGGTCTACGCCTAAGGGAAATAACACAATAATAATAGCGAAAAAAACTAGTGGGTTTGCCAGTTCCTGCTTGTGCCTAAATGCGGTAAGAAACTCTTTAGTTAAATAGCTTTGGCGACGGGCCACAAACCGGTACTGGAGTTCATGCTCATATTACACTTCCTTTAATGGGAAGTATTTCAAGTCCGGGTAAAGAAAGCTGATGATGTGTTGTAAGAATGATTGTGACACCGCTAATTGCTTTTTCTAACAACAAATTTTCAAACTGGGCAACGCCTTGCTTATCGATGGCAGTAAAGATCTCATCAAGAATCCAGATCTTTGCCTCAGAGAGATATAATTGCGCCAGAGTTACGCGACGCTGCTGACCTGCTGACATATTGCGGCATAGAACATGTTCATACCCTTCTAAGCCGACTGAGCTGAGCGCGCTCCATAGCTGTTGTTCTACAACTGTTTGTCGCAAGCCAAGTAGATAACGCAGATTCTCTAAAGGTGTCATGCTGGTTTTAATGGCAGATTTATGGCCAATAAAAAGAAGCTGAGACTGGAAACTAAGCTGGGATTTATATAGAGCTTCGCCCTGCCAGTTAACTACGCCGTCATATGAAGTGAATAAGCCAG
>NZ_LWFZ01000184.1:0-1094 GCF_001635225.1 Oleiphilus sp. HI0086 | reverse complement strand
AAGGCAATAACCTGCTTCTTCAGTATGTCCGGTCTTTAAGCCATCGACTGACTTATCACGCCACAACAAGCGATTGCGGTTTGGCTGCCTTATATTGTTATAGGTGAAGTATTTTTCAGAATACAAAGGGTACTGATCAGGAAAGTCATTAATGATCGCAAGAGCCAGCTTTGCCAAATCAGAGGCTGATGAATAATGCCCTTCAGCAGGCAAGCCTGTAGCGTTCATAAAGTTGGAGTTTGTCATGCCCAGTAGTTGAGCTTGCTGATTCATGATATCGGCAAATGCATCTTCGCTACCAGCAACATACTCAGATAGCGCAATACTTGCGTCATTGCCTGACTGAATAATTACGCCTTTGAGCAGCTCTTCAAGCAAAACTTTTGAGCCTTCCTTGATGAACATTTTTGACCCGCCAGTGCGCCAAGCCTTAACGCTCACTGGAACCTCGTCATATAAATTGATATTACCTTGAGCTACTTCGCTTTCGACGATGTATGCGGTCATCATCTTAGTCAAGCTGGCGGGTGGCAACTGAACGTAGCTTTCATGCTCTACGATTACTTCGCCACTCGTGGCATCCATTAAAATATAAGAGCTAGCTGAAACCTGTGGCGGAGAAGGAATAAGAGCTGGCTTAGCAAATGCGTCGGCAACATGGAATCCGAGAAGTAATAACAAAGAATAAAGTGGTAACACCTTACCTAGTGATCTGAACATCATTAAAAACCCGATTTTGATTTATATGAACGAAGTGACATATATTGAAGAAAGCAAGTCTAACCGAATTCAGCAATCGATTCATCCATAAGCGAAGACCAATAAGCCAATCTGTATTAAAATTAACGCTTCAGCTAATACAGACTTCTAACGAACAAGAAGAGGTATAAACGAAATGAAGGAACTCAAAAACGGCTCTGTTGACAGCGCACAAACAGTTAAAGCAGGCTGTGGAATTCGCTACGACCCTGAACAGCTAGACGGAGATTGCGGCTTCGATTTTTCACAAGCTGAAAACATGAAGCCTGAGAAAGAAGCCCATATACCTAAGAGCCCGGAGCCAACACAGGACGACTAATCACAACAGGTGCACC
>NZ_LWFZ01000183.1:0-627 GCF_001635225.1 Oleiphilus sp. HI0086 | reverse complement strand
TATCTGAATCAAAGTCCCTAGCAATTATGCTATTAAAATCTGTTGAAAAGTCATACTCTTCAGGCTGGTCGAAGTTGGAAAACTGAGCAAGCGTACCTTCTGCAAATAAGGACTCCCACCATTGAGGTAAGCCGTTGTCATCGGAATCTCCAACTTGAACCACATCAAACCTTAAGCCGGCAGAACCGCTTTCATCAATATTTGAAGGCTGAGTTAGAGCCAAAACATTAAACCCGGTAGGTATTAGAGCAACAAGCTCACGACCGTAATAACTTTGCTCAAGACTCCACTCACCTGTAAGGCCATAACTTAAGCGTAATGCATTATTAGCGCTCATAGATTGAATATGATGATCCTGGTGATAGATACCCAGATTAAAATTACTGCTATTGTCATATTTGAAACTTAAATCATTCGTGTCAAAGATAACGCCGTTCGAAATATAGAGTTTTGAACCAGCGACCTCTTCTTTCACATATAAGGGTGACACGAGTGTTTGATCTGATTCAAAAATAGTTGGTGACAAACTCTTACCAGGAACATCCACGACAAGTTGCACCAACTCACTGCTATTACTCCTAAAGCCCCATAGTGCTGCGCTATCGGCGTTCTGCCACACGACCGAAG
>NZ_LWFZ01000182.1:0-1170 GCF_001635225.1 Oleiphilus sp. HI0086 | reverse complement strand
GCTCTTGCTCATTGGTGTCAGCTTGTGGCTTAGCCATAGCTTAAAGCAGGAAGCTCAAGAGCTTGAAGTAATCAAATCAAAGAATGAAGAAATGGCAAAGCGCCTTGAAACACTAAGCGTTAAAGCTAAACGCATGAGAAAAGATGAGTCATTAGTCGCCGCTAATCAGCGTTTGCACGCTAAAGCTGAAGCTCGTCAACGAATGATCGAAATGCTAGATACGGTTGTAGTTAAAGATGATGAAGGCTTTTCTAATATTCTGCTCTCACTTGCACGCCAGAACTTAGATAAACTATGGTTGAACTCAATAATTATTGGCTCCTCAGGAAAGGAGATGCATATTGAAGGCATTACCCTGAACGGTGACTTGGTGCCCGAGTATTTGCAAAAGCTTCGTCAGGAAGACAGCCTCCTGGGGCGTACATTTACATTGTTTGAACTTGAAAAACACGAAGGGAAGAGACATTGGTTGAATTTCTCTTTGCGCTCTGAAGAGCACACTGCAGCACCTGAGGTGTTACTTTCTCGTCTTGATAGCAGTGAAGCAATACTCAACTATGCTAAAGACTCGGCTGGTTCTTCTGTAGAACAAGAAGGAGGCCAGAAATGAACCTTGAGAAATGGTACGAACTACGTGATAAAACAGCCGACCTAAGCCTTAGAGAACGGGCAATTATGGCGGGTACTGCTGTGGTGATCATTGCTTTTATTTGGCTGCAGACAGGCTTCGCTGATTATGAAAAAAAGCACAAAGCTAACTTAGCCAACAAAGCATCGTTGACACAAGAAACTGTTGAGCAAAGTAATCGGCTCAGTGAGCTGACTTCAGCTTTGGCTCACGACCCGAATGCAGCACTAAGGCAAGAGCAAGAACAATTAAAAGAGCGCCTGCAGGGCTTACGTTTAAAGATAGGGCAGCGTATGAGTAACCTGGTTGCGCCTGAAGATATGGCAAACCTTATGAAAAAGGTCTTATCTGACTACAAAGGCTTGAGCTTGCTAAGTGCCAAAAATCTACCGGTAGAGCCCTTGAACGTGAGTTTGGGGAGTACCACAGACGAATCAGATAAGACTAATGATAGCGCCATTTCTGCAGAGCCTCAGGCGGTTATATTTACGCATGGCTTTGAAATGGAATTGCGAGGAACTTATTTCCAGACGGTTGAATAT
>NZ_LWFZ01000181.1:0-848 GCF_001635225.1 Oleiphilus sp. HI0086 | reverse complement strand
TTAACCCGATAAAACTCGATTTCATCTAGCAAAGCAAATAGGCTTAAAATAAACTCCGCCAGGATGAAGTTAAATTTTAAGTTCAGATATAGATGGTCAACGAGTAAAAAAAGTTGAGCCAGTCCCCACAAGGCCAGGCGAGCGCTAGCTATCAGGCGAACGTTTTCGCGCAGTGGTGTTTTGCTTCCTTTAGAGGAAAAAATCATAGTCGTCGTTTACTGAAAAACTGGATTGAATTTGCTAATTATTAGAACAAGCTCTTAGAAAACATGCCAGACGTTTTCATGAAAGTTTTTAAGCCTTGTCTATACTTAGCTAAGTACTCATCACAGAAAAAGACAATTACCCCTTGAAACAATTACAAATAAAAAATGGACTTTGGATCTTTCTAGCGCTGTGTGTCTGCCTGTATTCCGTGTCGGCTATGGCGGAGGAGCATTACACCAATGGCATACCATTGTCTGGAGACCATCTTGAGTTCTTTGTCGATCCGACACATGGCTTGACGATAGATGATGTGCATGGCTACAACCTCTGGGACTGGCGCTCGAACGAGCAGGAAGTGCCATCATTTGGTTTTTCGCATGATACCTACTGGTTCCGCTTTGTGGTGCCAGGGAATGACCACGCCTGGTTGTTGGAAATCAATTATGCTTTGCTAGATGAAATCGAGTTTTATCGGGTTAAAGGAGGTGAAGTCGTTGAATTTGTCCGTACAGGTGATCACTTTGTTTTCTCTGAGCGTCCTATTCAACATCGAGCATTTCTATTTCCAATCGATGGCGCTGATGAAGCACAGCATGTTTACTTGAAAGTTCGCTCTTCAAGTTCCATTCAGTTGCCTGCTA
>NZ_LWFZ01000180.1:0-913 GCF_001635225.1 Oleiphilus sp. HI0086 | reverse complement strand
TATTTTCGGACAGTTCCTGCGTAAAACCTTGCTAGACCCTCGAGTCATCGCTTCAATAAATCTGGGCAGACTTAGTTCTCCGCTGTCCTCTAAACGCATGGCAAAGGGCAAAAGAAATTCTATATTACTCATTCCCGCTTCAGTTTCAGCAAAAGGCGCTTGTTTCGCTGCAGCCTCATGTGGACGATGAGCGCTGGTGATCGCATCAATCACACCACGGTTTACACCATCAACAAGTGCTAAACGATCCCGCTCTTCTCTTAACGGCGGTAAGCAATAATAAACACTATTAAAATCCTCAATACACTCATCGGTGTAGAGTAGATTCTGAATCGCAACATCTGCCGTAATATTTACACCTGCAGCTTTTGCTTGCTCAAGCTGAGAAACAGATTCAGCCGCCGACAATTGAGAAAGGTGGAGATGCACTCCCGTTGCTTTAGCTAACTGAATCAATTGCGCAACGGCGATGGTTTCAGCCAAAGAAGTAATGCCTTGCAGGCCAACGGTGGTACTTACTTCACCTTCATGCATGACCCCTTGTTGTAATGAGGGCTCTACAGGGTTCACAAAAACGCTCATCTCATGCGTTTTTGCATATTCAAAACAGCGCTTGGTCACGGCTAAATTTTTAAGCGGGTTGTAAGCGTTACTCAAAGCCACACATTGCGCTTTCTTCAGGGATGAATAGGTAGCTAACTGCTCTCCTTTTAGTCCCTGCGTCAACGCACCAATTGGTAAAACTCTGCAATAGTCCGTCTGTGCGCTTAGCTCTCTAATCAACTTTGACACAGCTTGAGAGTCATTGACCGGCCGGGTTTCTGGAGTACAGCATAAGGTCGTCACGCCACCCGCGGCGGCGGCTTTGGTTTCACTTGCGATACTGCCTTTTATGGAGTTTCCTGGCTCTGGC
>NZ_LWFZ01000179.1:0-987 GCF_001635225.1 Oleiphilus sp. HI0086 | reverse complement strand
TAATCATATCACCATTTGCGACGTGCCCGATTTCATGCCCAAGTACAGCCTTAACTTCCTCACGGCTCATTTTATTGAGTAAGCCTGTGCTTACGGCGACTAAGGCGTTATTTTTATTCCAGCCGGTTGCGAAAGCATTAGCTTGTGCGCTGTTAAATACGCCAACCTCAGGCATACCGATATTGGCTTTTTGAGCAAGATCCTGGACGGTGGTATAGAGCCATTTTTGGTCAGCGTTTTGTGGCTCTTCAATCACTTGAACTCTCATACTGCGTTTTGCCATGAATTTTGACATCAGCAAGGAGACGACTGAGCCTGCCATACCAAATATCAGGCAGAAGATAAGGAGGTTATTGTAGTCCAAACCCTGTGCAGTCATATAACTGCCAACCCCGAGTAGGCTAAGCGTAAAGCTAGCGACTAATACAACGGATAAGTTTGTGGCTAGGAATAAAAATATTCTCATCATTTTGGTTTATCTCGCGTGTGGTGTTACCTGCGAATATATGGCCTGAGTGAAAAATATCAAGTCTTATAAGGTTCAATATGGAGTAGGTTTAATGTGTTATTGATACCGTAGTTTGTCCGTTTTGGACAAACTACGGTCGCATATGCGAGCTCAAATGGCCGAACAGATTAATGTGCTTTGTTTATCCAATGTTTGCTTTCGAGTTCTATCAGACTCTGAAGCTCAACTATTTGTTCCTATTTTTATTATTATCTAGCGTTACTTTTAACATGCACCTCTTGAAGTTATTACATTAAAGATAGCGCACAATAATTAAATTCTTATGGACATCCCACGGCGGTACTTGTTTAGTGCTTTTTCTTATGTTAATTTTTGTACATATTCGTTAACGTTAGAGGGAAGGCATGTAGTGGTCAACTAAAACTGGCCAGCCCGTTATAAGTTTTTTCGTAAGCCTGTTCAGTCAATAACGGTGACATACCACCATTATGATGATGAGGCCGATGACGATTGTAGTA
>NZ_LWFZ01000178.1:0-22157 GCF_001635225.1 Oleiphilus sp. HI0086 | reverse complement strand
GCCTTAGACTTGAAAGGCTCATATGCGGGTGCGATGGGTTACGGCCAGTTTATCCCAAGTAGCTATCGTCACTACGCAGTTGATTTCGATGGCGATAAGGTTGCGGACATTCTTAATAACGCTACCGATGCGGTGGGAAGTGTTGCTAACTATTTTAAGATGCATAAATGGTCCGAGGGGCAGCCAGTCGCTTTTCAGCTAGAAAAGTCAGACTTAGGAGAGGGTTATCAAGAGCTTGTTCATAAGAAGCTCAAGCCGTCGCATATGGTAGCTGATTTTGAGGCACACGGTTTGCGTCTTCCTGCTGGTTTGGATAAGAATATGCCTGCGAAACTTCAGATACTTCAAGGGGCTACCGGTGAAGAGTATTGGTTAACCTTGAGGAATTTTTACGTGATTACTCGCTATAACCATAGTCATTTATATGCGATGGCAGTTTACCAGCTTTCCGAGGCTCTAAAGCTAGGAATGAACTAAGGTGTTGAGTAGTTTGCGTTGCATTCTCTTGTGTTGCCTGGCCCTGCTTTTGCTGGCTTGTAGTAGTTCTCGCTACAGCATGAAGCATGATGTCGGGCCTACTGGAGAGTTCGATGTATCCAAGGTGCCAGATGCAATCCCTAAATGGGAGCCAATCAGCCCAAAAGGCAATTACTCTCCTTATACTGTGCGAGGAAAGGAGTATCACCTGCTCGATTCGATTAAGGAGTATCGCGAGGAGGGGATTGGCTCTTGGTACGGCTTGAAGTTTCATGGTGAGCTGACTTCAAATGGTGAGATTTATAATATGTATGCCATGTCGGCAGCGCATAAGACCTTGCCTCTTCCTGCCTATTTGAAGGTGACAAATCTCGAAAATCAAAGGTCGGTTGTGGTTAGAGTTAATGACCGTGGGCCATTTCATGAAGGTAGAATATTAGATCTATCTTATGCCGCAGCCAAGAAGCTGGATTACCACAACAAAGGAACTGCCAGGCTTTTACTAGAATCAATCGTTGTACCAAAACCAACAGTGAGTGGTGAGGAGGCTTCGGGGGTAAAAGAAAGCAAAGACCGCTTAGCCTATTTTGTTCAAGTGGCGGCGCTATCTAATCAGGCTTCGGCTAATAACCTTCTCCAGCGTCTACAGAGAATGGGCTTGGCTCACTCTGCGTTTGTAGGGAAGGCTGAAGGGGCTAATATCTATCGTGTCAGAGTTGGACCAGTTGATGACATGAGCGCTGCAGAAAAGTTAAAGGCTCATTTATCCGACAGTGAGGTTGGTGCACCTGTTGTGATTAGTCGTCCTGTGTTGGCTCCGGGCTCTTAGGTATATGGGCTTCTTTCTCAGGCTTCATGTTTTCAGCTTGTGAAAAATCGAAGCCGCAATCTCCGTCTAGCTGTTCAGGGTCGTAGCGAATTCCACAGCCTGCTTTAACTGTTTGTGCGCTGTCAACAGAGCCGTTTTTGAGTTCCTTCATTTCGTTTATACCTCTTCTTGTTCGTTAGAAGTCTGTATTAGCTGAAGCGTTAATTTTAATACAGATTGGCTTATTGGTCTTCGCTTATGGATGAATCGATTGCTGAATTCGGTTAGACTTGCTTTCTTCAATATATGTCACTTCGTTCATATAAATCAAAATCGGGTTTTTAATGATGTTCAGATCACTAGGTAAGGTGTTACCACTTTATTCTTTGTTATTACTTCTCGGATTCCATGTTGCCGACGCATTTGCTAAGCCAGCTCTTATTCCTTCTCCGCCACAGGTTTCAGCTAGCTCTTATATTTTAATGGATGCCACGAGTGGCGAAGTAATCGTAGAGCATGAAAGCTACGTTCAGTTGCCACCCGCCAGCTTGACTAAGATGATGACCGCATACATCGTCGAAAGCGAAGTAGCTCAAGGTAATATCAATTTATATGACGAGGTTCCAGTGAGCGTTAAGGCTTGGCGCACTGGCGGGTCAAAAATGTTCATCAAGGAAGGCTCAAAAGTTTTGCTTGAAGAGCTGCTCAAAGGCGTAATTATTCAGTCAGGCAATGACGCAAGTATTGCGCTATCTGAGTATGTTGCTGGTAGCGAAGATGCATTTGCCGATATCATGAATCAGCAAGCTCAACTACTGGGCATGACAAACTCCAACTTTATGAACGCTACAGGCTTGCCTGCTGAAGGGCATTATTCATCAGCCTCTGATTTGGCAAAGCTGGCTCTTGCGATCATTAATGACTTTCCTGATCAGTACCCTTTGTATTCTGAAAAATACTTCACCTATAACAATATAAGGCAGCCAAACCGCAATCGCTTGTTGTGGCGTGATAAGTCAGTCGATGGCTTAAAGACCGGACATACTGAAGAAGCAGGTTATTGCCTTGTCGCGTCAGCTAAGCGCAATGGTATGCGCTTGATTAGTGTTGTCATGGGTACGAATAGTGAAAATGCCAGAGCTAAAGAGACACAGAAGTTGTTAAACTATGGCTTTAGATATTATCAGACGCACGAACTGTACAAGGCTGGTGAAGTACTGACAGATAGCCAGGTTTGGAAGGGTGCTTTGGATTCTTTCCAGTTGGGCTTAGCCGAAGACGTAATAGTAACGATTCCTCGGGGTCAAAAAGATGACCTTAAAGCAGAGCTTAAAGTAGATAATGTAATTGAAGCGCCTGTTGCCGTGGGACAAGAATACGGCCGCTTACTTGTGTCTCTTGACGGTAAAGTAATTGTTGATGAAGCTTTAGTAGCTTTGGAGCCCGTGCCCGAGGGTGGCTTCTTTAAACGCCTGTTGGATATGATTAAGTTGTTTTTCATTGGTTTGTTTTCTTAATGAAAATTAGTTCTTGGTTGGAGGTAGTGTGATGATAAAGAAACCTGTGATACTGAGTAACTCTTCAGCTAAAGGTCTATCAGCTTCTTCATCTGAAGATGAAGTTAAAATAGAGTTTCCTTGTGATTATCCGATTAAAGCAATTGGTTCTAATAATATTGATTTGAAAGCTTTGGTGATTGAAACCGTTAAGGTTCATGCTCCAGACCTGGATGAGAATCGGGTTACCTTGAATGAAAGCAGCAAGGGAACCTTCGTCTCGGTGCGTTTTCATATATACGCGACTGGCGAAGCTCAGTTAAAAGCGATACATGAAGCCTTGATGGCGACTGGCCATATAAAAATGGTTATCTAGTCTGGCATGTTGATCTGAGGGCGATAGCGATGACAGAGAAAGCTCAAAACTCAAATGGCCCAGCGTTTGGCCAGCATTTACAAGTAAAAATGTTACACGGTCTCCAGCCTTATGAAAAAGTCTGGCGAGCAATGCAGGAATTTACCGACCAGCGCGACGAGCAGACCGAAGATGAAATATGGGTGCTGCAGCATGAGCCTGTTTTCACGCAAGGGCAGGCCGGAAAAGAAGAGCATATTCTAGCGCCAGGAGATATTCCTGTTGTACCTGTCGACCGGGGTGGTCAGGTTACCTATCATGGCCCGGGACAACTTGTAATTTATCTTATGCTCGATATAAACCGTATGGGAATTGGTGCTCGAGACCTTGTTTCTAGAATAGAGCAGGCTTTGGTCAATATGTTGGCCTTATACGGTATTCAGGCTGCACCTAAAAAAGATGCTCCCGGTGTTTATGTGGGAGAAGATAAAATTGCTTCACTGGGCTTGCGTATCAGGCATGGGCGTTCGTTTCATGGTTTGAGTCTCAATATCGATATGAACCTTGAGCCTTTTGGGCGTATTAACCCTTGTGGCTATCAAGATCTCAAAATGGTTCAGCTGTGTGATTTCCAAGAAGATGTTGCTGTTGAGAGAGCGGCAGGTTGCTTGGTTAATGAGCTGCGAAAGTCTTTTTCCTATGACGATATTGTTATGGAATATAAAGACAGTTAATTGCTCAAAATTAAATTTAGTAGAAGGTAGTTATGACAGATTCTCCCAAGGGTAGTGCCGACGCGAAGACAGGCAGTAGTGCTAAGACGATTAAGCGAGCTGTGCAGGGTGAAAAGCTTCGTGGCGCCGAGAAGGTCGCCAGAATACCCGTTAAAGTCATTCCTACTGAAAAAATGCCACGAAAGCCAGACTGGATTCGCGTTCGGGTTCCGGCAACCCCAAAGATTGATGAGATAAAGGGTAAGCTACGTAAGCATAAACTACATAGTGTTTGTGAAGAGGCTTCTTGCCCGAATTTGGGAGAGTGCTTCGGCGGCGGCACCGCTACCTTCATGATAATGGGGGATATATGTACTCGACGATGTCCGTTTTGCGATGTTGCTCACGGTCGTCCCAAGCCACTTGCTGAAAACGAACCTCGTGAGTTAGCGATTGCAATTGCAGATATGGCTTTGCGTTATGTTGTGATTACCTCCGTAGATCGTGACGATTTGCGTGATGGTGGTGCTCAGCACTTTGCTGATTGTGTAAACGAAATCAGAGAACGTAGCAGCGATATTGAAATTGAGATATTAGTGCCAGACTTTCGTGGCCGTATGGAAGTTGCGCTCGATATCCTAAAGCAAACACCGCCAGATGTGTTCAACCATAACCTTGAAACAGTTCCTTCTCTTTATAAAAAGGTTCGTCCTGGTTCTGATTATCAATGGTCTTTGGATTTGCTCAAGTCTTATAAGGCTTTGGCTCCCAATGTACTAACCAAGTCGGGTTTGATGTTAGGAATTGGTGAAACGATTGAGGAGGTCGAGCAAGTGATGCGTGACCTTCGTGCGCATGATGTTGATATGTTAACCCTGGGGCAGTATTTGCAGCCGAGTAAAGATCACCTGGCTTTAGAGCGTTTTGTCACGCCACAAGAGTTTGATGATTTAGCGGTGCTTGCCAAAGAGCTTGGATTCAAACATGTTGCTAGTGGCCCAATGGTCCGCTCTTCTTATCATGCAGATAAACAAGCGAAGGGCGAATCTCTGCCAAAAGTGTAGCTTATGTCAAAGTCCAAGAAAGACTCTAATACTCAAAGTAATAAAACAGTTTCAGCTATCAAAACGGGTAGCTTTGAGCGTCGTTTGAGTCTGACTAAAGCAGGCTTACTGGCCGGTACGCGGATGGCTGGTCATATGACTACCTCTTTATTTTCCGGCAAAGAGGCTAGAGCTGAAAAGCGCAAAAAGGCACTTTCGGATCAAGCTCACTTTCTTGTTCGTGAGTTAGGAATGCTGAAGGGGAGTGTGGTTAAAATCGGGCAGGTCATGGCGCTTTATGGCGAACACTTTCTGCCACCTGAAGTTACCGAAGCTCTCCATACTCTTGAAGAAAATACTACTGCGCTGGAATGGCCTGTCATTCGAGGTGTTTTGTTCGAGCACCTTGGCGCAGCGAATATGGATAAGCTTGAAGTTGAAGAAGAGCCAATAGGCACAGCTTCGCTAGGACAGGTTCATCGTGCAAAAATAATCGAAACAGGTGAAGTCATTTGCTTGAAGGTTCAGTACCCGGGAGTTGCTCAGGCAATTGATGCCGATCTGGATGCTGTCGCACAAATACTTCGCTTGGCGAGGGTGGTTACTGCAGGACCAGCGTTTAACGATTGGTTGGAAGAGGTTAGAGTGATGATGCATCGGGAGGTAGATTACCACCTAGAAGCTGAAACGACAGCCCGCTTCTCTCAAATGCTTCAAGATGATCCTCGATTCATTGTTCCAAAAGTGTATTTTCAGTTCTCCTGCGAAAATGTTATGGCTACAAGCTACGAAGAGGGTGAAAATGTTTCTAGCGAGCGTGTTGCTGAGTTGTCTCAGGCGCGTCGTAATAATCTGGCTAAATCATCTTTGGCGCTGTTTCTGCAAGAGTTGTTCGTCTGGCACGAGATTCAAACTGATCCAAATTTCGGTAATTATCGAATACGAATTGGTGAAGAGAGTGGCAAAGATAGAATAGTGTTACTGGATTTTGGCGCTGTGCAAAAGTATCCACAGCAATTTATTAACCCTGTATGTCAAATGATTTCAGCTGCTTATGAAGCTGACCTGGAAGGTGTTATTCGTGGTGGGATTGCGTTAAAGTTTATGCAAGCAGACTGGCCGCGAAAAATCCTGGAAGAGTTTGCCGGGGTTTGTATTGCAGTGCTGGAGCCTTTAGCGAAAGACCAGTCTGCTGCGGGTTCTGAATCTTTTAATGAGCAGGGAGAGTATCGTTGGCGCGATAGTGATTTGCCTTCACGTATTGCCAAGCGAGCTGCTGTTTCGGCAATTAGTCGTTACTTTAAAATTCCGCCAAAAGAATTTGTGTTCCTGAATCGAAAGCTGGTAGGCGTCTATACCTTTATTTCGGTACTTAATGGTCAGTTTAAGGGGCAGGACCTATTGGCACCTTATGTTGAAGCCTTTAACGTCCGGTAGCCATTCTCCGTTTTCCTTTAAACATTTCAAGAAGCCCGCAACTTATCAAACAAATATCGCCAAGTTAGCTGAAATCCTTTAGAATGCGCGGTTTGGTTGCCACTTATTCCGAGTGCTCAATTTAGATATCAACCTTAGAGTAAAATAATCCAGTGAGTAGTCTTAAACATATTCGTAATTTCTCAATAATTGCCCATATTGACCACGGTAAGTCGACCTTGGCTGATCGTTTTATTCAGGATTGTGGCGGGCTGTCGTCCCGTGAGATGGAAGCTCAGGTACTCGATTCCATGGATATCGAGCGAGAACGTGGTATTACGATCAAGGCCCAGAGTGTCACACTCGATTATAAGGCAAAAGATGGCGAAACCTATCAGCTAAACTTCATCGATACTCCGGGGCACGTAGACTTTTCGTATGAAGTGTCACGTTCTCTCGCTGCCTGTGAGGGTGCGTTATTGGTTGTCGATGCTGGTCAGGGGGTCGAGGCTCAGTCGGTGGCAAATTGTTATACCTCCATCGAAATGGGCTTGGAGGTACTTCCTGTACTAAATAAAATGGATTTGCCACAGGCCGATCCTGAGCGAGTAACCCAAGAGATTGAGGATATTATCGGAATCGATGCGTCGGGAGCGGTTCCCTGTAGTGCTAAAAGTGGCATGGGAGTTGAAGATGTTCTTGAAGCTCTAATCGAAGTGGTTCCACCTCCAGAGGGTGATGTTGATGCTGACCTTCAGGCGCTTATTATTGATTCCTGGTTTGATAATTACTTGGGTGTTGTATCTCTCGTACGAGTTAAAGAAGGCACCTTGCGTAAAGGCGATAAAATCTTAATCAAGTCAACGGGCAAAACCCACCAAATTGATGCTGCGGGAGTGTTTACACCGAAGCGTCATGAGACCGGCATTCTTAGAGCAGGTGAAGTTGGTTTTGTTGTTGCGGGTATTAAAGACATTCATGGCGCGCCAGTTGGTGATACCATCACCCATGCTAAAACTCCTGAAGTAGAGCAGTTGCCAGGCTTTAAGAAAGTCCAGCCACAGGTCTATGCCGCTTTGTTTCCAGTTAGTTCTGATGACTATGAGTCGTTTCGCGATGCCTTGGAAAAACTCACCTTAAATGACGCTTCTTTACATTATGAACCTGAGACCTCCGATGCGCTTGGCTTCGGGTTCCGCTGTGGTTTCTTGGGTATGCTCCATATGGAGATTATCCAGGAGAGACTCGAACGAGAATATAACTTAGATTTATTGACCACTGCGCCAACAGTTATTTACGAACTAGTGATGCGTAATGGTGAGGTTATTAAAGTAGATAACCCGTCTCGTCTACCAGACCCCGGTGCAGTAGAGGAGATGAGAGAGCCAATCGTAGAGGCAAATATTCTCGTACCACAAGAGCATTTGGGGAATGTAATTAGTCTTTGTGTTGAGAAACGAGGCATTCAGAAGGATATGCAATTTCTGGGAGGGCAGGTCTCTCTCAAATATGATTTACCAATGAATGAAGTGGTACTCGACTTCTTTGACCGTATCAAATCAGTCAGTCGGGGCTTCGCGTCGCTAGATTATCACTTTGTACGGTTTGAAACGTCTAATTTGACCAAACTGGACGTTCTAATAAACGGTGACAAAGTTGACGCATTGGCGCTAATTATTCATAAAGATAATGCCCACTCAAAGGGACGTTTACTTACCGAGAAGATGAAGGAGCTAATTCCTCGTCAAATGTTTGATGTTGCTATTCAAGCCGCGATTGGTGGTCAAATTGTTGCTCGGCAAACTGTAAAAGCCTTACGTAAAAACGTAACAGCAAAATGCTACGGTGGTGACGTAAGTCGTAAGAAGAAGCTTCTACAGAAGCAGAAAGAAGGTAAAAAACGAATGAAGCAGGTTGGGAGTGTAGAGATCCCGCAAGAAGCTTTCATGGCAGTTTTGAAGATTGATAATTAATACATTGCTTTCGACGTCGTTGGCTTGAGCATCAAGTAGATAAGAGAAGAGTATGGATATAGATTTTCCCCTGATATTGGTTGTACTGACTTTCGCGACGGGTTTGATATACCTTGCCGATGCAATACTCTGGAAACCAAAAAGAGATGCGGCTAAAGATAATTCATCTAGTGCAGCTAGCGAAGAAGAAATTTCTGAAGGCCCTTGGTTAGTAGAAGTTTCTAGGTCTTTTTTTCCGGTACTGGCAATCGTTTTAGTTTTGCGTTCCTTTCTTGTTGAGCCTTTCCAAATTCCTTCTGGTTCAATGTTACCAAGCCTGGAAGTTGGCGACTTTATTCTGGTAAATAAGTATGCCTATGGTTTTCGCCTTCCCGTGGTGGGAACTAAAGTCATTGAAATGGATGATCCGCAGCGCGGTGATGTAATGGTCTTTAAATACCCTAAAGATGGAAAGACCAATTATATTAAGCGAGTTATCGGTGTCCCTGGTGACAAAATTGAATATAAAGACAAGCAGTTATGGATCAACGGTGAGCTTGTCGAAGAGAAACTGTTAGCGAATTTACCTGGGCGCAAACTGTTTGAAGAGACTTTAGGCTCGGTTAAGCATAAGCTGTATGAGCATAAAGCGCAGCTAAATAGAGGTGCTGAAGGTTACTGGGAGATTCCTGAGGGCTCGTATTTTATGGTTGGAGATAACCGGGATAACAGTAATGATAGCCGCTTTTGGGGCGTTGTTCCTGACCACCTGGTTGTCGGAAAAGCCTTTGCGATATGGATGCATTGGCCAAAGTTCTTCTCCATACCTAGTTTTTCGCGTGTTGGTGCTATCGAATAAAGTTTAAGACTTTTGTTTAGCGAGTAGGCAATATCCGTATATTGAACAATACTATTATAAATGTCCTGCTTCTTGGCAGCGCAACGATTCAAATAGATTAACGATGAGGTTATACATGCGTACTGATTCTCGGCAAAAGGGTGCTTCGATGCCAGTGGTCCTGCTTTTTTTGGGTATGGCTGCGATTATTTTAACAATTGCTTTCAAGCTTTACCCCGCGTTTTATGAGCATTGGCAAATTGCATCTGTACTCGAATCTTATGATAAAGAAGTTGATTTAGAAGGGATGTCTGCTGGTGAGCTGGAAACAAACTTCCAAACCCGCTTGTTAACTAACAATGTCCGTACCTTTGATGTTAAGGAAGGCTTCTATGCTGAAGTTACAGATGAAAGTGTTTATATCTCGGTAGAGTATGAAGTTCGCATTCCGATTTATAGCAACATAGATGCAGTGGTCTCCTTCGAAGAGTCTATAGAGAAAAAGTTTTAGTTTAGAGTTATTTATCACCGTCTTTTTTGGAAAAGGCTTGAGCAAAGTTTGGAAAAATTAGTCCCTATGAAACAAAATCGCTTGAGTGCGCTTGAACGAAAAATTGGTTATGCGTTCAAAGATCAAAGCCTGCTAGATTTAGCGTTAACGCATCGTAGCTTTAAAGGTGCGAACAATGAACGCCTGGAGTATTTAGGGGATGCCATACTTAGCTTTGTTATTGCTGAATATCTGTTTCAACACTTCTCGTCTGCAAAAGAAGGTCAGCTAAGCCGTTTGCGCTCTTTGTTGGTAAAAGGGGTAACGCTGGCAGAGATTGGTAAAGAATTTAAGCTAGGCGACTATTTGAACTTAGGGGGCGGTGAGCTGAAGAGTGGTGGCTTTAGGCGGGAGTCGATTATTGCTGATGCTCTGGAAGCCGTCATTGGTGCTATCTATTTAGACAGCGATCATTCAACTTGCCGAGAAGTTGTTTTATCGTGGTATGAGCCGCGTTTCGCTAACTTGTCTTTAGATAATACCGAAAAAGACCCTAAAACCCGCCTACAAGAATATCTGCAATCTATAAAGAAAGACCTCCCGAAATATGAAGTTATTAAGGTCACAGGTGAAGCTCATGATCAGACTTTCTTTGTCGAGTGTGAGGTTGCATCAATGAGTATCAGAACAAATAGTGAAGGCCCTAGTCGACGAATAGCTGAGCAAAAATCAGCAAAGCAAGCGCTGGCTATTCTGGAAGAAAAGTCATAACCCTGGAGTATTATCATGACTGAATTCGACTTGGAAAGTTTTAATAACCCGAATACCCGTTGTGGCTATGTCGCCATTGTTGGGCGCCCTAATGTCGGCAAATCAACGTTGCTAAATCGTATATTGGGTCAAAAGATTAGTATTACCTCAAAGAAGCCTCAGACCACGCGTCACCAGATTTTAGGGATCAAAACCGAAGGCGAAGCGCAAGTCGTTTATGTTGATACACCTGGTTTGCACCTGAAAGAACATAAAGCGATTAATCGATATATGAATAAAGCGGCGTCAGATTCGCTTAAGCATGTTGATGTTATTGTCTTTTTGGTTGATCGAACCAAGTGGACAGAGGAAGATAGCTTCGTGCTTGAAAAAATCCAAGCTGCAAAAGCGCCTGTAATTCTCGTGTTAAATAAAGTTGATCAGGCAAAAGAAAAAGGTGCTTTGTTACCGCACATTCAAGTTTTGGCTGAGAAGCATTCGTTCAACGAAATTATTCCAGTTTCTGCCAAGCATGGACATAATGTTGATTCTCTTGAAAAACTAATTGATAGCTTCCTTCCAAACAGTATTCATTACTATCCTGAAGATCAAGTGACTGACAGAAGTCAGCGCTTTCTGGCTGCTGAGCTTGTGCGTGAGAAGATCATGCGACAGCTGGGGGAAGAGCTACCTTATGCGGTGACTGTAGAGATTGAAGAGTTTAAACAGGTTAAGCACGTGCTGCATATTAGCGCGCTAATACTTGTAGAGCGCAGTGGTCAAAAGAAAATCGTTATTGGTGACAAGGGTGAACAAATAAAAATCATTGGCCGTGATGCTCGTAAAGAAATGGAGCGCTTGTTTGATACCAAGGTGATGTTAAACCTATGGGTTAAGGTCAAAAGTGGTTGGTCTGATGATGAAAGGGCTTTAAAGAGTTTGGGTTATCGAGACGAGTAAGGCTCCTTTAAATAGGGGGCGGTCAGTGCATGAGTATGATTGAGGAGCAGCAAGCGGTTTATGTTTTGAACCGGCGCCCTTATCAGGAGTCCAGTCTTTTAGTTGATGTGTTTTCACTTAATTTCGGACGGCTTACTTTGATCGCAAAAGGGGCCTTGCGAAAAGGAAGTGCTTGGTCAGCCTTGCTTCAACCCTTTCAGGCTCTTTTGCTCTCTTGGAGTGGCCGCTCTTCAATCAAAACACTTCGATCCGTCGATGTTCCAAGCCAGCCCTATAAGCTTCGCGCAAACTATCTTTTTAGTGCTTACTACCTTAATGAATTGGTTCTGAAGCTAGTACCGGACAATGAGCCAAGCCCGGGAGTGTTCTCAAACTATGTAGATTGTTTGGATCAGCTAGCTGAAGGGCAAGACTTGCAGCGCTGTTTGCGAAAATTTGAATACCTTTTACTGAGTGAGCTAGGATTACTGCCTGATTTTGAACATGATATTTATGGTCACAAGATTCAGAAGGATCNGGGATATAAGTTTCTTTCACAGCAAGGTTTTGAAGGAGTTGGTAAGGCCAGCTCTAACTTAGGAAGTGTGTTTATTATAAGTGGAAAAGCAATATCGCTTATCAGTACTTTAGATATTGTTAATGGCTCTACCTGGCAAAAGGAAGAGTACTTAAAGGCCAAGCAGTTGATGCGCTATCTGGTTGATGATGCTTTGGGTGGTCAGGTGATAAAAAGTCGAGAGTTATTTCGTCCGATAAAGTTTAAGGGGTAAATTTGATGGAAAATCCTAATGGCAGAGTTTTATTAGGCGTGAACGTTGATCACGTGGCAACCTTGAGAGAGGCTCGTGGCACACGTTACCCTGACCCTGTTCAAGCTGCTTTACTGGCTGAAGAGGCTGGAGCAGATGGTATTACAATTCATCCGCGTGAAGATCGACGCCATATTCAAGAGCGAGATGTACTGGTGATGAAGGAAACCTTGCAAACTCGAATGAATCTTGAAATGGCAGTAACCGAAAATATGCTAGGGCTTGCCGAGAAGGTTAAGCCTGAACATTGTTGTTTGGTGCCTGAGAAAAGAGAGGAACTGACTACTGAGGGTGGCTTGGATGTCATTGCGCAGGAAGATCGTATTAAGGATGCCTGCGCTCGCTTGAGTGAGATTGGTTCAGAAGTTTCTCTGTTTATCGATCCTGAGCCTGCGCAAATTGAAGCGGCTGTTCGTTGCGGTGCTCAAGCCATTGAGATTCACACAGGGCATTATGCCGAGTGTAAGGATCCGCTTGAATTGCAAGCAGAGTTAGGAAGGATTCGTAGTGGTTTGAACTTGGCCTTGTCTCATGGCCTGATTGTTAATGCAGGGCACGGTTTGCACTATCATAATACGCATGCGATAGCGGCCATACCCGGTATTAACGAACTCAATATAGGGCATAGTATCATTGCTAGGGCTTTGTTTGTTGGCATAAAGGATGCGGTTCGTGAAATGAATGCCTTAATACAATCTACGAGCTAATAGTGAATTATGACTGTTAAAGGTATTGGCAATGACCTGGTTGAAATCCAGAGAATTGCCAGATCCCTCGAGCGTTATGGAGAGCGCTTTGCAAAGCGGATATTATCCCCCAACGAGTTTGACTCCTTTCTTGAATCGAATCGTCCAGACAACTTCTTAGCTAAGCGTTTTGCTGTCAAAGAAGCTGTATCAAAGGCTTTGGGTACTGGGGTCTCTCAGGGTATTACCTGGCATGATATAGAGCTCGCGCATTCGGTGAGCGGGCAACCTGTTGCTGTCTTGCACCAAAAAGCAAAATTAAAAATGGAAGAAATGGGTGCAGAGACTATACACATTAGTTTATCTGATGAATCCGGCTTAGTCTCTGCGTTTGCAGTGCTCTCCTGAGTCTTATAGTGCTAACTGAAGACCAAGGTATACGCCGCTTTCAAGGGTTTCATTCTTGCCATCTAATTCGCTGCCAACATTCATATAGCGGAAGCCGAATGCGATATCGGCATTTTCAATAATTCGGTAATTGACTTGGGTTCTAAAACGACTGAACTCGTCAGAGTCTCCAAAAGATAGTACCTTGGGCGCATAATGTAGATCTGTTTCAAATGATAAGCCAGGTGCGCTTGGTAGGTTTAGCCTTAGTGAACCGCCAATTCCAACAGCAGTACCTTTGAAATCCTCGATTTTAAAAAAGTTACTTTCAAATCCAATAGCAACTGTTGCTGGCATATTACCGATAACGGTTTGTCCTTTTGCATGTAGGTCAACGTTTAGAATATTGGTTGTGTAATCGTCATCTTTATAGAAGTACCCCATGCCAAACCTTGCCTTAGACCGGCTATTATCTTTAGTATAGTTTCCGTGAACCGCGTCATTGCTGAGTCTGAGATCAATCTCATCAGCATGGGCTGTGGGTGTAGATAGTACAAGTGTATATCCGATCAACCCGATAAATGATAATAAGCCAGGGTTTAACTTTCCTTTTTTAAAGCATTGCATTGGTTTTCAAGTTCCTTGTTAGTCAATTCTTTACTTGGTAATTAAGTTCTTAACACCGAAAGTTTCTAAGGTGAGTTTTAAAGTCTAATTCTTAGGCTTGTCTTAAGGATCACATCTGGTACGGATCGTGGCCTAATGTCTTCAGCAATCATCAGATTTATTGATATATCCTGACTGAAACGGTGTGCGCTTTCAAAGGATATTTGCAGCGGTACCCAGCCAAGTTCACGTAGCTCTGTTTTGAACAAGGGGGAGTGAGTATCAATCTGACTTTTTAACTGCCAATTAGGACTAATTAGCCACGCGAACCCTGCGCGAAAAGAAAGGTTTACAGGATGCTGCTCAAGAATCTTAAGTTGCTCTGACTTTCCTATATAGCCAAGACCAGTACCGTACCATAAAGAAAGCTTTGTTTGTTCAAAAAAATTGCGCCTTTTGAACCACTCAGGGTTCTGCTGGGTGATGCTAAAATTTATGTCGAAGGCTTCACTGCCTGTTTGATTCGTGTAGTTGCCAGTGGGAATTTTAAGTGTAGCGTTGTATTGAGTATCGGAGATTTCTTTCATTTTCCATGCGAATGAAACCTCGGTGTCACCCCATGAAGACGCTTCCCGCTGAAAAGATAATACCTGCTGATTTTCAGAATAGAGTGTCCAGTTGAACCTATCGTGTTGCTTATCGGAGCGGCCATTTTGTGGAAGTGCTAATGCATCATGGAAGTGGAAAATAAATCGATCACCTAAACCGCCGCCATGTTTTATCCAGGACGCGTCTACCAGAATGCGAAGCTGTTGAGAATATTGGTATGAAACTGTGTTTCTAAATCTCCAGGTTTCTCCGTCTATGCGAAAATAGTCGCCATTTTTATCTGTAGTGCTGATGTAATTGGTGAGCGAAGCGTCTGATTGTAAATGAATCGATCCGATTTGCTCATTTGGGTAAAAGCTAGCTCTTGGGAGAGAGAAAAGCATAGCAATAGGGCTGTTGTTTCGAGCGTCTATTGTCTCGCTATTATAGGTTTGTGCAGCTTGTAATTGAGAGCTAAAAAGCACGATGTAGCAAAGGGTAGTAAGTATAGAGCGCATTAGCTTATGAAAATTAGTTAAATTAGAGTTCTAGGCTACCACGGTAAGCAATTTGCCACGAATTACCTTTGATTAAGAATTCTCGTTTTACATTTGCCATTGAACAGTACTACACGCCACGTAAGAATTTTGCTAGTGTTGCACAAGTTTTCACATCCCCTTCAGGAGATTTCATTTGCGCTTAACTAATACGCTAAAACAGCTAAAGAAAGCCCCCTTGCTTAAGCGTATTTGCTTATATAGCTTTTTGTTTAGCATATTGTTATCGCTTGGTATTGTTTTTACGAAAGGGGTTTACTCTTACCAAATGCAAGTTGATTCAATCAATGAGTGTTTAGATCATTTACTGTCTTCTAATCTTGACCCGATAAGTGAAGCTGTTTGGCGCGCAAACGATCAAAAGGTCGAAGCGATACTAATTGCGATGCTGGATGATTGTCATTTGCATATTTCTGGGAAAGAAACCAGAAAGTATACGCTCAGCTATGATGACGGTCGTACTATAACGGTTGGAAGTATTGGGGCCTCTGCCCGCATCGAGCAATCTGTCTATCCAATTAGTTATTGGAAGGGAGGGGAGGCTCAAGCCTACTGGTTAGGAGAGCTGGCTGTCGTCCAGAGTTTAGATGGGGTCATTGAAGAGGTTTCTAGGGAAGGACTGACTAGCTTTTTATTGTATGTGCTGGTTGTCGCTTGTTGCTCGCTAACGAGTGTTTTGCTTGGATATCAGATTGTTGTTAGGCGCTTGCGTCAGTTTATGATTGACCTGAAAAACCAGAATGTAGATGAGTCTATGAAGAGGCTTTCTTCATTAGAGGATACTGAGGTCTCTGAACTGTGGTTATCGATTCTAGAGTATAAGCAGGAGATGGAAGAGCGTCTGTATAAGTCTGAGGCTCGTTTAACGTTGTCGCAGAAGGAGTTAGAAGCAGCACGCAAGAACAGCGAGACGAAAAGCTTGTTTCTAGCAAAAATGAGCCATGAGTTGCGAACGCCAATGAACGGGTTGCTAGGTTTCACTTCGTTATTGCTGGAATCGAAGTTGGAAGATGAACAGCGTGAGTATGCTCAAACTATTCAGGTGTCTTTAGAGTCATTGTTGTACGTTGTAAATGATGTCTTGGACCTTTCCAGAATCGAGTCGGGCGATCTTATGATTACGACGATACCGTTCAATTTAAGAGGGGTGTTATCCGGTGTTACTATTCTTTTGAAAAACAGGGCTGAGTCAAAGGGCCTTGTGTTCGAGAGCCGAATTAGCCCCGATATTCCACAGACTTTACGAGGAGACCCTGTACGAATACGACAAGTATTGATGAACCTAGTTGCTAACGCGATCCAGCACACTGAGAAGGGTCACGTTTTTATTAATGTTGATCTTTTGTCTCAAAAGAATTCTCGAGCGGCCATTCGTTTGTCAATTGAAGATAGTGGTAGTAAGCCTATACAGAGGCTTAATAAGCGGGTTGATGTTGCTGATATAGGTTTTTCTTCGGAACTGAGGGAAAAGCGTAGCTTGGGCCTGGATATTTGCTACCAGTTAGTTGATCTCATGGGTAGTACATTGCTGAACGAATCAAAAGAAGATGATGGGTCTACTTATTGGTTCGAGTTGAACTTGCCGGTAGTTCGTGGCGATAACTCCAGAGAGTTGTTGGATTTGTCCTTGCTGAAAACGCTCAAAGTACTGGTGATCGATTCGTATGAGCTTAGTCGTAAAATTACACTTGAACTCTTAAGCGAGTGGGGGATTCAGTTCGAGGCGGTGGGGACTGCTGCAGAAGCGATAAAAGCCTTGCATTCTTATGCTGGAAGTGAAGAGCAGTTCAACATGATCTTGTGTGATGACATCTTACAGGATTTGTCGGGTGTAGAAGCTTGTCAGATGATTCGCCAGTCTATCGTTGATCCTGTGCAGATCGTTGTTTTATGTTCAAATCCACAGTTGGGTGATGCGGAAGGCTTCTTTTTGGCAGGAGCTAGTGGCTTTTTGAGTAAGCAGTTCCGTGACCCGTTTTTGAGGGGAGTTATGTGTCAGGCCTATGCTGAGCGATTCCGTCAGGGAAGTGAGCGTCGCTTGGTGACGCGATATACCGTGAGTGATGCTGAAGAAAGTTCGGACCCCGAAGTTATAGATCTACAGGACCAAACCAAGTCCAATATATTAATTGTCGAAGATAACATTGTTAACCAGCAGCTTGTTATGCGTATGCTGGAGCGTAATGGCTGCCAGGTAGACCTGGCGGTAAATGGGTTTGAGGCAATTGAGCTATTTAAGAAGAATAAATATGCTTTAATTTTTATGGATTGTTTAATGCCTGAAATGGATGGCTATGAAACCACGCAAATAATACGTGAGATCGAACGATCCAAGCCTGAACGTGGTCGTACGCCAATTGTGGCTTTAACAGCAAATGCTTTTGAAGAAGAAGCTGAGGGATGCTTCCAGGTCGGTATGGATGAGTTTATGACGAAGCCATTCAAAATAGCGCAATTGGAAATGGTGTTAGAAAGGCATGTCAACTAAACTGTACTTTGCCTACAATAAATTCTTAGTGAATAATAAGTGAGATTAACAAGAGTTATGAGAGCCTATATACGCCACCCGGCAGACGTACCAATAGAGTTTACGGCAGTTGATGAACTCTCACCTGAAAATGGTGCGGAATCGCTTGGTGCTGAAGGTGGCCATGTTGCTCTTGAAAAGTCAGTAGCCCAAGACGTTAGCTTGGGTGGTTTGAGTTTTAGTTCGAAACAGCGTTTAAAAGTCGGGTCAGTAGTAAATATTAAGATTCCGATTGTCGATCCTCCATTTGAAGCTCAGGCTAAGGTTATTTGGTGTTTGTCACGCCCGGATCGTTTTGAAGCGGGCATAGAGTTTACGAGTAGAGAGGATGCCTTTACTGCGCGTATGGTAGAGCAAGTTTGCCATATCGAACATTATCGAATGTGGGTTCAAGAGGTTGAAGGCCGCACGATAGATGGTGAACATGCTGCTGAAGAGTGGATAGGCAAGTTTGCACACGATTTTCCAGATATTACCTAAGATTTTAGTTATTTAAGGTCCCTTCTTTTTTCTTTCCTTTTCTATAGCTTTTCGTTAACCAGCTAACTTTAGGGTGCTTCCTTCGGCTTAACCGAGTTTTTTGTCGGGCGCTTTTTGCTTCCGGTAGCGACTATGTAAAAAAGTTGTAAATAGCGCGAGGAATCCAGTGTTTGGGTGGGGATGTTTGTGATAGAGTATCGCGCTCTTTTGGTTTAAAAAAACTGATTTTTCAGGAAAGTACAATAACAGGTGAGTTTTGTTATGAAAACGGCAGAGATCCGTCACGCATTTTTGAGCTTTTTTAATCGTAATAAACACGAGATTGTCGATAGTAGTTCTTTGGTTCCGGCAGATGATCCGACCTTGTTGTTTACAAATGCGGGAATGAATCAGTTTAAAGATACGTTTTTGGGAAAAGAGTCACGAGCTTATAATCGAGCGACCACCTCGCAAAAATGCGTCCGTGCTGGCGGTAAACATAACGATCTTGAAAACGTAGGTTATACAGCTCGCCATCACACCTTTTTTGAAATGCTAGGTAACTTCAGTTTTGGCGACTATTTTAAACAGGATGCAATTCGGTTTGCATGGCAATTTTTAACTGAAGAGTTAAATATACCGCAAGAAAAACTGTGGGTGACTGTCTATAAAGATGATAAAGAAGCTGAAGATATCTGGTTTAATGAAATCGGTATCGACCAGTCACGTTTTTCAAGGCTAGGAGAGAAAGATAACTTTTGGTCTATGGGAGATACCGGGCCTTGTGGGCCGTGTACCGAAATTTTTTATGATCATGGTGAGGATATTGCTGGTGATCCTCCTGGTGGTCCAAATGACGACGGTGATCGTTATATTGAAATTTGGAACCTCGTTTTCATGCAGTTTAATCGTACTGCTGACGGAGTGATGCATGACCTACCAAAGCCTTCTGTAGATACCGGTATGGGTTTGGAGCGTATTGCTGCCGTGATGCAGGATGTGCATACAAACTACGAAATTGATCTTTTTCAGACCATTCTAAATGGCGCATCCAAAATATTGGGTGGCGTTTCTATTGAAGAAAAATCTCTGCGGGTTATTGCTGATCATATTCGTGCCAGTGCCTTCTTGATTTCTGATGGTGTAATGCCTTCGAATGAGGGGCGTGGTTATACACTTCGCAGAATTATTCGCCGCGCTATTCGGCATGGAAATAAACTTGGTGCTTCTGAGCCGTTTTTCTATCGCCTTGTCGAGGTTTTGATTGACGCGATGGGTGAAGCTTACCCTGAGCTCAAGGTTTCCCGGAAGCAAGTAGAGCAAATCTTGCTTCAGGAAGAAGAGCAGTTCTCCAAAACGCTTGATAAGGGAATGAAGGTTCTGGAGTCAGATATTGCGTCTCTGGATAGTACCGTTATTTCTGGTGCGACGGTCTTTACTTTATATGATACTTACGGCTTCCCGGTTGATTTGACTAATGATATCGCTCGTGAGCGAGGGTTAACGCTAGATCACGAGGGTTATGAAGCTGCAATGGAAACGCAGCGAGAAAGAGCGCGCGCGTCGAGCAAATTTGGTGTTGATTACAACGACTCTTTGGATATTTCGGGGAGTACCGAGTTTGTTGGCTATGAAAGTTTTGATCATGAGTCAGAGGTACTGTCGGTTACGGTTGATGGTGAGAATGCCAAGGCTGGAGCTGGCGAGCAGTGTATCGTGGTATTGGCGTCGACACCTTTCTATGCAGAGTCGGGTGGTCAGGCTGGCGATACTGGTGTCCTCGAGTGGGATGGTGGTAAAGCACTGGTAAAAGATACCCAGAAACAAGAAAATCATTTTTTACATATTTGCCAGATTGAAAGTGGTGAGTTGTCATCAGGTGTTTCTGTTAAGGCATCCATTGATAGTGTTCAGCGTGATGCGACCGCTCTAAATCACTCGGCAACTCACTTGTTGCATGCAGCGCTTAGGCAGATTCTAGGAGAGCACGTCGTTCAGAAAGGTTCTTTGTGTAATGGTGAGCGTCTGCGTTTTGATTTTGCGCATTATGAAGCTGTTACGCCTGAGCAGTTGTTAGAAATAGAGTCTATGGTCAACGCGAGAATTCGAGAGAACTCTTTAGTAACAACGACTTTAACAGATATAAAAACGGCCAAACAAATGGGCGCTATGGCGCTGTTTGGAGAGAAGTATGGTGAGAATGTTCGAGTTCTCTCGATGGGGGATGATAACTTTTCTGTGGAGTTATGCGGTGGAACACATGCCCAGCGTACGGGTGATATTGGCTCGCTAGTGATAGTGTCTGAAGGTGGAATTTCGTCAGGTGTTCGCCGTATAGAGGCTTTATCTGGTGCAGAGGCTGAAGCTTGGAATCGAGAGTCGCAAGCGCAGTTGAAAAATGTCGCAAGTGTTTTCAAGGCGGGTAGAGAAGATGTTCTTGAAAAAGCAAATCAGTGGGTAGAAAAGTGTCGTGCGCTTGAGAAAGAGTTAGAGGTATTTAAGCAGAAAGCTGCAGCTGACGCAGGTTCTCAATTGGCTGACAAGGCAGTGGACGTTGCTGGGGTTAAAGTAGTTGCGGCTCAGTTATCGGGTGTAGATCGTAAAGGTCTGGAAGACGCTGTAGACAAGCTTAAGAACCAGTTTGAGAATGCGGTGGTTTTATTGGCTTCTGTAGACGGAGATAAAATTGCCTTGGTTGCTGGTGTGACGAAATCAATTTCCAAGCAGTACAAAGCTGGAGATTTGATGAAAGTCGTTGCGGCAGGTGTTGGTGGTAAAGGTGGTGGCCGGCCTGATTTTGCGAAGGGCGGTGGTACAGATGTTACTGCTCTAGAAGAAACCTTGGCGTCGGTAGCTGGATGGGTTGAGTCCCAGCAGTAGTTGCTTATTTAGTGTTAGGTTCTAAGTCTACAATTAAGAGGTTTTAAATAGGTCAATGGCCCTGATTGTTCAAAAATATGGCGGTACTTCAGTCGGTACGACTGAGCGTATCCAAGCTGTGGCAGAGAAAGTAAAAAAGTTTCGAGATTCAGGTGATGATGTTGTAGTGGTTGTCTCTGCAATGAGTGGAGAGACTAACAGGTTAATATCATTGGCCGATGCAATATCTAAGGATCCTGTACCTCGTGAAATGGATGTGCTGGTGTCGACCGGTGAGCAGGTGACGATTGCTTTGTTGAGTATGGCTTTGCAGCAGATTGATTGTGATGCAATGTCTATGACAGGTGGTCAGGTTCGTATTTTGACTGATCAGTCTCATATGAAGGCAAGAATACAGGATATTGATGAGTCGCGAATGCGCGAGGCCTTGTCTGCGGGTAAAGTTGTGGTTGTTGCTGGTTTTCAGGGAGTTGATGAGGATCATAATATTACGACGCTTGGTCGTGGCGGGTCAGATACCACTGCTGTTGCTCTAGCGGCTGCGCTCAAAGCGGATGAATGTCAGATTTATACAGATGTCGACGGAGTGTATACAACGGACCCAAGGGTTGTTGATAGTGCGCGCCGTATGGAAAAAGTGACATTTGAAGAAATGATAGAAATGGCGAGTTTGGGCTCTAAGGTTTTGCAGATTAGGGCGGTTGAATTTGCCGGGAAATATAGTGTGCCTTTAAGAGTGCTATCTTCGTTTGAGGATGGGCCAGGTACCTTGATTACGATTGATAGTGAGGAAAATATGGAGCAGGCTGCCGTTTCGGGGATTGCCTTTAATCGTGATGAGGCAAAATTGACCTTGGTAGGTGTGCCGGATATTCCAGGCGTTGCCTCGAAGATATTGCGCCCTATTAGTGACAAGAATATTGAAGTTGACATGATTGTACAGAATGTTGGCTTGGATAAAAAAACTGACTTTACCTTTACGGTTCATAGAAATGACTATAAAAAGGCGAAAGCGGTATTAGAAGAAGTATGTGAGAAGCTTGGTGCTGAGAGGACTGCAGGTGATAACGATATTGCAAAAGTATCTATCGTCGGTGTAGGGATGCGGTCTCATGCAGGGGTAGCTACCAAGATGTTTGAAGCTTTGTCTGATGAAGGTATAAATATTCAGATGATTTCGACTTCGGAGATTAAGATTTCTGTTGTGATCGATGAGAAGTATCTAGAGTTGGCCGTAAGGACGCTTCATGGTGCTTTTGATCTGGCGCAGGAACATTAATTCAAGGCGAACAGTATTTTCACAATTTATAACTAAATAGAAAATGTGCAAGATTAATCCACTTAAAACTATCTTTTTGAG
>NZ_LWFZ01000177.1:0-1001 GCF_001635225.1 Oleiphilus sp. HI0086 | reverse complement strand
TTTCTCGTGTCCAAATAGCTCGCTTTCAAGCAGGTTTTCAGGAATTGCTCCGCAGTTAATAGCGACAAACGGGTTATCTTGCCTTGGGCTAACTTGATGAATTGCTTTCGCGAGTACTTCTTTTCCTGTCCCGGTTTCACCTAATAAAAGGGTCGTCACATCAGCAGGTGCTATTTTTTCTATCATTCGACAGACTTCTAGCATCTTGCTGCTACTCGCTATAATGCCCGCTAAGCGTGATGAGGATGAGCCTGTTGATAGTTCTTGATTTTGCTTCTCCAGCTCATGCATGCGGAAGGCTCGATCAACAATAAATGAAAGAATATCGGCATCTAAAGGTTTTTGGAAAAAATCACTTGCGCCCAAGCCAACAGCTTTGACAGCATTTTCTTTTTCCTCCCGTCCAGTAACAACGATTACTTTTGTTGTTGGGGCTAGCCTTAGTATCTCTTCGAGCGCTTGAAAGCCTTCGCTTGAACCGCCTGGGTCTGGAGGTAGTCCAAGATCCAGTGTCACGACTTGTGGCTCTTCACGACGGAGTATGGACAACGCAGCTTCCCTGTCTGATGCGAGATGTACGTCAACGCCTTCAAAACACCAACGCATTTGGCTTTGTAGGCCAGGATCATCTTCTACAATTAAAAGTTTTCGTTTCACGTTTAATTACCCGTACAGTCTTTGAAATAGCATTGAAATTTTACCCTTGAATTAACCTTTAGCCAGAGGAATTTTTAAGGTGAAGCAGGTGCCTACTTCTATCTGGCTCGTGACGCTGATTGTGCCGCCTAGTTTTCTTAAATATTCACGGCTTTGGTACACGCCGATTCCCATACCCGTAAGGCCTTTGGTACTTTCAAAAGGCTTAAATAATTGGTTCTGAATGAACTCTTCGCTCATACCAATGCCGCTGTCTTGTATAAAAAGAAAGATATGCTCGGAAGTTTGCTTGCTGGCAATGGAGACCTCTCCTGCTTTGTCGGTCGCATCTATGGCATTTTGAA
>NZ_LWFZ01000176.1:0-299 GCF_001635225.1 Oleiphilus sp. HI0086 | reverse complement strand
CGGGTAAGGACTTCCTTCCACGTGTAGCTGCTTTGTTGGATGTGGCGCAAATCTCTGACATCATCAAAGTTGAATCAGCTGATACTTTCGTTCGTCCTATCTATGCAGGTAATGCGATCGCTACTGTTCAGTCTTCTGACGGCATCAAAGTAATCACTGTTCGTGGTACTGCGTTTGATCCTGTTGCTGCTGAAGGTGGTTCTGCTGCTGTTGAAGCTATTGATAACGTTCAGGATGCTGGCATCTCTACCTTCGTTGGTGAAGAAATGGCTAAGTCTGATCGTCCAGAGTTGACTGCT
>NZ_LWFZ01000175.1:0-312 GCF_001635225.1 Oleiphilus sp. HI0086 | reverse complement strand
AAGATGTTTTCCCTCAAGTCCTTAGTGGAGCTCATAAAGGCGATTGCAAAGGTGTCATTGGTTGTCGCAGTTGCAGTTTTGATTATTCACTCGCAATTGCCAACGCTTATCGGGCTTGCCGATCAAAATGTAATTTCAGCAATGGAAACAGCTTCCAAAATACTGGGGTGGGGTTTTTTCTATTTAGCATGTACGATGATCGTGATCGCTATGATTGATGTACCTTTTCAGATATTTGATCATACAAAAAATCTGAAGATGACGAAGCAGGAAGTGAAAGACGAATTCAAGGACACGGAAGGTAAGCCAGAG
>NZ_LWFZ01000174.1:0-1288 GCF_001635225.1 Oleiphilus sp. HI0086 | reverse complement strand
TCTGGCATAAGATAAGGAGCAACAATGCCTGTAAGCAGGCTAATTACTCCTCCGGCAGCCAGAGTGGCTTGCCAGGAGACGGTTGATCTTAATATCGCTGCCATAAGCAGAACCGATATTAGAACCACCAGCGCTCCGGGATCTTGCATTCCAGACCACCATGCCAAAGCAGGAATAGTTGCCCAGATAAAAACATTAAGACCCTGACTCAAGCCCTTTCGCAAGGTAACCAACCCAACAATCGCCGCGCCGAACCAAAACATCATTGGTATCATTACGCTAACGCTTGCCAAAACTGCTGCTTGCCAAGGTCCTCGCATGGCTAACTTAGCTAAGTCATGCATCAGGATATTCTCAATTTATAGCTAATTAATTACTTTCAATAATCGTAAAACGATTAACAAACAATACCCGGTCTTATTCGTGGTGATTGTCTGTGTAAGGTAAAAGTGCCAAGTAACGAGCGCGCTTGATAGCAGTTGCTAGCTGACGCTGGTAACGAGCTTTTGTGCCAGTAATACGGCTTGGTACGATTTTACCAGTTTCTGTGACATAACCTTTCAAAGTGTCCAAATCTTTATAATCGATTTGTTTTACACCTTCAGACGTAAAGCGACAAAACTTACGACGACGAAAAAAGCGAGACATAGTCTTCTCCTAAAATTAAATTACTCTTCTGATGCCGCTTCGCTGTCACCAGCGCTTGCATCTTCAACTTTCTCTACAGATTCTTCAGAGCTTGACTCTTGTTCAGCTGGGCGCTTAGGCGCAGAGCGACGGTCATCTCTACCTTGAGAAGCTTTAATAGGAGATTCTTCAGTAATCGCTTCCTTCTGACGAATAACCAAATCACGAATGATGGCATCGTTAAAACGGAAGTTGTGCTCCAACTCACCCAAAGCATCGCCGCCACATTCGATATTCATCAAAATGTAGTGTGCCTTGTGGATTTTGTTGATTGGGTAAGCCAAGTGACGGCGACCCCAGTCTTCTAGACGGTGAACCTGGCCACCGCTATCTTTGATAACACCAGTATAACGTTCAATCATTCCTGGAACCTGTTCACTTTGATCAGGGTGCACCAAGAATACGATCTCGTAATGACGCATATTTTCTCCCTTCGGGTAATAGCCTTTTAATGTCGACCACATCGGCCGTTTAAAAAGCAAGGAGTTACAAGTACACGGTAAAGTCTATTCCTTCCATAAGAAAGGTATAAGCTCCCCGCAGATTTTAGAGCGCGATATTCTAGAGATAAAACCATCAAGGTGCAAGACCTTTGCAGTAA
>NZ_LWFZ01000173.1:0-953 GCF_001635225.1 Oleiphilus sp. HI0086 | reverse complement strand
TGATAAAAAATAGTAGTTTGGTCTGCACTTAAATACTCCCTTGTCTAGTATGCTTTTTTCATACTAACTTTTATAGTCCCTGATAAGGGAGCTATTCTAACAAAAGTAGCGGTTTATGCTAAAGGAATTGATAAGCGATTTAGGCCGAAGGTACTTGTGTTAGCTAGAGTGAATACTTCTCATTATAGAAATGCTTGAGCTACAGAGGTCTACAGGTTATGTTGTTTCATTAGGATAAAAATGCCGGAGAGATACATGATAAAAGGAACTTGTCTTTGCGAAGAGGTGCAGTATCAATATGATGCTGATATCCAAGAGGTTGCGATGTGCCACTGCCATCAGTGTAAAAAGGCTCAAGGAACGCCATTTGTTACTAACGCACCTATAGAGAGTCAATACTTCACCATTACGAGTGGCGCTGATCATTTGAAGACTTTCATGTCGAGCCCTAATAAAAAGCGCGTATTCTGTAGCAACTGCGGAAGTCCTTTATATAGTCAAAGAACCGATATGCCCGAAACAATAAGACTAAGGCTTGGAACTATCACTGAAGGGGAGTTCCCTGGGCCGCAATATGAGATCTTCTGTGAGTCCAAGTCAGAGTGGTTTGACGCCAAAGCCGAGCGTCCACGCTATGAGCAGCACAAAGTCTAAATGTTGGGAGCTTCGTATATATGGGAAAGTACTTTGTTATATATCCACTAAACTTCTAGCGATAGAATTTGTCACAATAATATAGCCGCGAATTACATCAGTGGCTCGGTCTGCTTATCCAGGGAAATAAACTATGAGGCATGTGAAAGTTGAGAGACGAGTGGCCGCACATTATTTGCTAGCAGCCATTGCTTTTATGCTATATGGCGGCCAAGTCTGCCCCTTATTGGAATCGATAACGGCAACTACCCTGGTTTTCCCCATACTCGTTGCTCTAGCTATTCGTTTGTTTAGTATTT
>NZ_LWFZ01000172.1:0-864 GCF_001635225.1 Oleiphilus sp. HI0086 | reverse complement strand
ATATCGGGGTCTTCACGAAGCGCTGAACGTAGCGCTTCGTTAAAGCCCAAGGTGTCCCGATGAACTTCACGTTGGTTCATTAAGCACTTTTTACTTTCATGAACAAATTCGATCGGGTCTTCAATCGTTAGAATGTGGTCGTAGCGGTTGTCATTGATATAGTCGATCATGGCGGCCAATGTGGTTGACTTACCAGAACCGGTTGGCCCTGTTACCAGAACCAAGCCGCGTGGGACTTCAGCAATATCTTTGAAAACCTGGCTCATTCCCAGGTCTTCCATGGTGAGTACTTTCGAAGGAATAGTACGGAATACTGCGCCAGCACCACGGTTCTGGTTAAAGGCGTTTACACGGAAGCGAGCAACACCGGGTACTTCGAACGAGAAGTCAGTCTCCAAGAATTCTTCAAAGTCTTTTCGTTGCTTGTCATTCATTATGTCATAAATCAGTGAATGAACTTCTTTGTGCTCCATCGCTGGCAGGTTGATACGGCGAACATCACCGTCAACACGGATCATTGGCGGTAGTCCGGCAGATAAATGTAAATCGGAAGCGCCTTGTTTGGCGGAGAATGCCAGCAGTTCAGTAATATCCATGGTCGTCCTCTAAAGCCTATAACTTTGTATCTTAGATTTTTAAATGAGAAAGCTGATCCAGAAGGATAAAGCTTGTTAATACAGGTTGTTTTTGCTCAAATGCATGTCGACTTTAAGACACGCCACGCAAACTTATATTATGAACTTCAGCATAGCAGACAAGCTCCAGAACGTAAGAAAAAGGATACAAAAAGCCACAATTGATGCCGGCCTAGCAGAAAACTCCGTGCAGCTCCTGGCGGTGTCGAAAAAGAAGCCTGCTGAAGCA
>NZ_LWFZ01000171.1:0-662 GCF_001635225.1 Oleiphilus sp. HI0086 | reverse complement strand
ATCGATGAGGGGGTGAAAAGGCATTTCCTGGGACGTCATGATGGTTCTCCAGGATGGCTAAAAGCCGTCTGACTAGACCATGTGGCATTGGCTTTAGCTTGGCGTTTCGCTTTTACACGTTCTGGCTGATTGAGGTCGAGGGCGTCGCCGTTCGATTGAAATGTAGTGGCTACGTGTAGCAGTCTCAACGCATGCTTTGGTTCCTGCTTGTGTTTAAGTAGATAGTGCAGTAATCCCGCTAAGGGATCACGCGCCTGAATTTTATCGTGGCGAATTAATTTGTTGATGTATTTTCGGATCGTGATGGAGTGGGGGAATCGTTGCCAGGAACGTGAGCAGGTTGCTACGCCGATAGGCCTGCCCATTTCGGTGTCGACCTCAAACTTGCGAATATCACGCGCATCCATATTCGCGTAGACATGTGTTTCGCTTGGCGCTAATCGAGCGAGGTCGCCAAGGTAGTAATGCACGCGTTCAAAATACAAATAACATTGCCCGCTGTCGCGATTTCGCTTAATGGGTAATCGTAACCGGAGGCGGAACGGGTTGCGTGGCACGCCAATGTCTTCAGAGACACTGGGGTGCCAGTGATGTTGCCATTGATGCGCAAACAACGTTAGAGGGGAAGATCCGGCATTTCTTCCGCCTTTACTTAGTACGTT
>NZ_LWFZ01000170.1:0-680 GCF_001635225.1 Oleiphilus sp. HI0086 | reverse complement strand
CCAGTCAAAGAACGCATAGCTAGACGCTCTTTAGCGTAAGTTAGCGCACCCTGGAAAGAACCTTCAGCAGCAGCAAGACCTTGAATAGAAGTACCGATACGTGCAACGTTCATGAATGTGAACATGCAGTTTAGACCCTTGTTTTCTGGGCCAATCAACCAACCTTTTGATGCATCAAAGTTCATCACACAAGTTGCGTTACCATGGATACCCATTTTGTGCTCGATAGAACCACAGGTAACGTTGTTTTTCTCGCCTGGATTACCGTCTGCATCTGGCAACAACTTAGGTACGATAAACAGAGAAATA
Source organism: Oleiphilus sp. HI0086 (assembly GCF_001635225.1). NCBI lineage: Bacteria > Pseudomonadati > Pseudomonadota > Gammaproteobacteria > Oceanospirillales > Oleiphilaceae > Oleiphilus > Oleiphilus sp. HI0086. Next base: position 371 of record NZ_LWFZ01000170.1, on the reverse strand, counting down.
CCCTTAGTACCTTCTGGTGCGCCAGGAAGACGTGCTAGAACAATGTGAACGATGTTATCAACCATATCGTGCTCACCGGCAGAGATGAAGATCTTCGTACCCGTGATGTTGTAGCTACCATCAGCATTTGGCTCAGCCTTAGTAGTCAAAATACCTAGGTCAGAACCACACTGAGGCTCTGTTAAACACATGGTACCCGTCCACTCACCGCTGATCAGCTTAGTTAGATAAGTTTCCTGCTGCTCAGGCGTACCATGCTCTTGAATTGTCGCACGTGCACCGTGGCTTAGGCCTGGATACATACCCCAAGACCAGTTAGCAGTACCAATCATTTCACTCAAAGCGATGTTGATGGACTCAGGTAGACCTTG